>JAFLBZ010000013.1 GCA_017303715.1 Rhodothermia bacterium
AAGTCACGATCTGTTTTGACATTTGAATATATCGAAAAATCTTTCATCGTTTTATATAGATTAATATTGAGAGGAATACACGTTTAAACTAATGTAAACATTATACTTATCCCAATGCAACAAGTCTAATGTTTTATGTCCCCACAATAGAGTTATTGTAACAGCAATTAATACTAAAACTCCATAATGGATATTTGGAAAATTAACTAATGGGTTATTGTGTTGGTCAGAAGGAAATATTACTCGTCCTGTATTGTATAGGCAATGTAAAAAAATGCAAGCAGATAAACTCTTATTGGTATTATTGTATAACCAGACATATATTGTCCTAAAAGCTATAGTGCCTAATGTTCCCCAAAATATGAAATTCAGGTTTCTCCCTTGTTGAAAAATGGATGGATAATGCCATATTATCCACGGGACGCCAATTATAATGCTTGTCCAAAATGCACTAAATTTGTTTTGTAATTTTTCAACAACATAGCCCATGTATCCTACTTCTTCACCTATTGCACCTAAATAAAAAAATAATAGTAACAATGGAATTGAATAAAAAGAAACTGTCCATTTGTCAGGAATTGGATAGCTGTTTGTTTTTAAAAAAAAATAAATTGAAGAGAAAATCAATAATGGTAGTAGTACAATTACGAGCCACCATTTCAATCTCAGTTTTTTAAAATCAAATATTCTTAATAATAAATTTCTTACGCCTGTTTTTCCATTTTCTTTATATGACATAATGCAAGCAGCGATGAGGGGTGTAAATGCTGCACCTATGTCTGTTATGGGTATGTTTAAGGGTAAATTAGTTTTGTCAATGAATAATTGGAATAGCCAAAAAGGTGCTGATAAAAAATAAACAAGCACGAAAAAACGAAGTGCAGAATTTCGTATTTGAGGTTCTTTGTTTGCTGTCATACTTTGTCTGTAATGGTTGCTACGAAGGGTCTGTTTATGCTTGCCGCTAACGGAAAAATGTTTGCGAAGGGCGGGCTTGATAGCACTTCCCCTGCCCTACGCACAAAGTTTATAGAAAGTACAAAAGCCTAAATTACTCACATTAGCCCGCCTTTTCGCAAACATAATGTTGGGCGTTTGTCTTTTTTTACGCCATTACTGCAACTATATTTAGTGCTTGTTTTCCCAATTCAACATCACCTGAAATCTTAACTTTATCAATTACTTGAAGGGGATTCCAACTTTTTGAAAACAACTTCCAAACTGTATCAGGGTCAATAAACACCTTAGATACTGTATTAAGGTTTTTACTTTTGTCTAATTCCCAACCTGTGTCTTTTTTTACAACACTCCAAACTCCACCAATTTCAGTGCTAACTTCAATAGAAACAACTGTCCCGTTTTCTGCTGAAATCTTGCTGAACGTATGTGGAAAAGCAAACATAAAAGTATCAATAAATGGATAAAATAATTCTTTTGTCATAATGCCTTGTTTGCCAACTGCGTCCCTAATTTGTTGTTGATGTAAAAATTTTTCTGTGTATTCTCTCGCTATGTGAAACCAATTAGGCGATGTTTCTTGTCCTGCCCATGCCACTGAAAAAATTGCATTGTCAAACGGATTGAGTGATTTTAAGTGTTCTGTATATTCTTTCCCTGTACTCTCCAAGAGGTTGATAATTACTTGTGGGCTTAATCTTTTTGTTGCACTTGTCCAAGACATATTTAATTGATTTAGAAAAACAACAAGGTCTTGATAAGATTGTATATTTTCAGGTTTTTCTCCAAAATAACTATCTCTTGACGTAGATAATCCTCTTAAATTTCCGTCAAGTAAATGAGAAGCCACGTCTTTTACCTTCCAAAGTTTAGCAACCGTTTGGCTATCCCATTCTTCTGCTGTTAGAGATTTTAAAAGTTCTATCAGTTTTCTGTCTAAAACGGAAAACAAATGCAAGGTTTCTATTTTAATTTCATTTGCCATTTTAGGTTCGTCTTTTAAGATAACGCACAACGTTCCGCGGCTTGGCGCAGTAGCGGCTAATTTACAAAAAAAAGTTCTTATGAAAATAGTGAGTTGATAATCCAGCGGATTTTCAACCGAAGTAGAGTAGAAGCTATTGCACCAAACCGCTGTTAGCGGAAGTTTTTAATTCCACGGATTTTTATTTTTAATTATTTCTGTCAATTCGTTTTCAATTCCCGTAATAAGTTCATCACCTGCAAATGTTATTGTCCCTTCGTGTGAAATATAAATTAACCAATTTGTTTTAAAGTCGCAATATGCAGACTCTATCCAATCAATGTCAAACGATGACGTCTCAACTTCGTAGTTTATATTTTCTTCAGTCAGTAGGCATATTCTTTCGCCTGAAATTGATTTTAATATGTCAACGATTATCTGAACATCTTCTGGTCTGAATAAGTTATCTTCAAAATGGATTGTCTGAATTTTGTTTTGAGTTTTAGATAGTGGTTCCCAATAATAGTTTTCATCTTTCCAAGAGCCGAAATCAAAATTGTATTTTAAGGATTTTTCAAGTCTTTTAGATTCTTCCTCCTTTAATCGTCTTTCAAACGCAATGGGTAAAACTTCTGAAAGTTCATTTACATTTAGTTCATTTACAAACGTTATAAAGTCGGTCTTAATTCTGTCAACCATTTTCAAGTGTCCAACTTTGTCGAAAACTTTGGTTCTCTCGTTAAACTCTGTCAAACAAGTTGTCAATATTTCGTTTTTGATTGTGTCTAAACCGTCTTTTCGTCCAACGAAATAATCAATGCCATTTTTTAGACTGTTTACAATATTTTGGTGCGTACTATAACCTTCCGAATGAAGTTTCAGAATATACTCTTTGGTTTTGGTTACTATTTTCTCGGTGTCGGTCATAAAATTTCCGCTAACATCTATATTGCCGCAATATTGCGGCAATATCCGCATTCACCGAGCGTTTGTGAAGCTTAATGACAGCCCTTTCTGGAAGAGGGTGTAAGAGCCAAACACTTGATTGTCTTCCTATTACATTAAGGATTTACCTTATCTTTTTTGCAGGTAAATAGAGGAAAGGACACCATGAATGCACCTTAATATAAGGATTTACCACCACTTCACCAATGTTTTTTTTAGGTGCTACTTCTTTCAAGTCCGTTAAGCCACCCTAAGTTTCGGGTTATAGGGGATTATTGGATATTGCCGCAATAACAAGGCTGGTTATATTCTACAATCCTTCAGGCTTAGATAGGGGATTTTAATGGTCTGGGCTTGGGTTATGGTTATAGACAGCAATAATCTTTTGTTGCAGGGTGCATTTCAAAACGTACAAGTAGCGGGTCGGGTTGTTGGGGTGGGTTTGAACAAGCCGATAACGTAGTCCCCGTTTCCAGAAGCTAACGTCACCCTTGCTCGCTCCACTTTTCGCTATTACAATGCTTTTTTCTACGAAGATGACGGGGCTAACACCCCTGTTTTTTACCTTGCAATACCTTAATTCTATCAAGATGGCAGGGCTGACGCCCCTGTTTTTGCCCTTGCAATACCTTTTCTATGAAGATGGCGGGGCTGACGCCTCTGTTTTTTACAGGGAGCAATTTTTGTACACACAAAAGCAAAGAGGAGCGTAGCTCTCAAATCCTCGTAGATGCAGGTACATTCAATTAAAGAAAGAGGAGCGTAGCTCTGGCCTCAAACAAAATAGCCCTAAACACAAATGCCAAACACATGCACCCAATGATATATTCCATTACTTTTTTTTGTAAATAGGGTGCATTTTAAAATTTAAACATATTTATAGTTAGGATTTAAAATTATCACTCACTAATTGCCGCCATCGGCGATGTGAATAGTACTCAGCCATTTTGCTGCATATAATATGACCAAAAGACAACAGAAGAAATATTAAAAAGTAGAATCATTCTTGGATTACTTAAAACAAAAACTAATAGACAATTAGGGCGAACCGCTAATGGTCATTTGGTTCAATGGCGGGCGAAGTGGTTAACTGAAAATTCTACCTAGCATCAACTTTTGTAGTGTATTGACAGTTTTGTGTTCCGGAATCCGTCACTGCGCCAAGTACCATAACGTTATACGCGACGGGGTATCGGGTTTACTTGATCAACTGGCGAATACACGCAAGGTGTGCGAACAAAACAGAAGGTACAATAAAGCCGGGGAGCCAGAGAAATGGGAAATACATCATGGCCCGATTGGGCTGCTCAAACGCATAAACTTGGAAGGCTGAAGGTACAGCAAGTATGCCATGTCCAATGATAATCAGCAGAAATACAAGGCCAATCACATTCCAACCCAATAAAAAGGGCTTAAAAAGACGGGTTTGGGTATAGCCAAAATAGGCGATAATGGGAGCCGTTATGCCCATGATGATGTCGTAATTGTGTCCGGTAAAGGCCATTTCATCCGGAATTAGTTTATGTTGCACCAGCCAAAGAAGTCCAATCTCTACGGGTATGCGTACAATATGTAGATAGGTAAGGGTTTCCGCAGAGATTCGTTCTACAAATTGTTTAGAGGCCACAAACAAGGCGATAATAATCAGAACTGGTGGCAAAACGAGCCAAAGAAAGCGTGGTGGCAATCCTGTAGTATCTGTATAGAATCCTGTGAGACCAAGAACCGCTTGGCCAACAAGCCAAATAAGTGTTAAAATCACAAAACGAGGAGCCATGTCTCGCGTGCTGGTATATCCGGCATTCCGAATGGCCCGAAAGACAAACCAGAACGTTAACAATGTTGCGAAAATAAAAACAGAGGGTATCTGAAATGGGAGGGGTGGCATGAGAAACGTTGTCTGAAGCAGGTCTAACCTACAGGTTACAACACGAGAAAAAATAATAGGTCGTTATTTGGAACGGTGGGTATAATAAAAAAAAACCACGTCAGTTGCAAACGAAGTGTAGCTCCGAAGTCAAGAATGTGGCACGTGCCAAGTGTAGGTAAAGGCCGGTGGAATGTTTTTAAGGACAATCGGGCTGCGTTTTGCAGAGCCATATCGCTCATTCATAAACTGTCGGAAGGCCGTCGCTTGGGGAATACGGGAGGCATGGAGGTACTGAAATGTTCGGAAAACACTGCCCGGCGTAAGTAAATGGGTGAGATTCTCTAAAATAGCCGACCGAACTTGGGTTGGCAACGTTGCAAAAGGTAAGCCGGAGATAATGTATTTGATCTGTCCTTCTATGTGTTCATTGGAGATATGGAGCGCATTTGCCGCATCCCCCACTACAAAACGAAGGTGTGGAAACCTTTTTTGCAGCAAGGAAACGAAGTGGGGATCCCGCTCGATGCCCAAATACGCTTGTGCATGTGGCAATTTAGCATTTAGCGCATGGGTAAGAGAACCTGTTCCGGGGCCTAACTCCAATACAGTTTGATTGGGCTTAAGGTCTAAACCATCAACCATTGCCCGTGCCAAAGCCGGCGAACTTGGCATCAAAGCCCCAACATGTAATGGGTTGCGGATACCGGCTTTGACAAAATGAAGAATCTCACTCATAGTAACAAGAAAACGAACGGTATGCCTTAAACGGCAGACACTAAGATACACAATTTAGCTCCTTAAAGTAGGGCTACTATACGCTACGGGGTATTTTCCGGCAAATCGGGCACGACCAATAAAACTTGTTCACGCTCAACGAGTACGGCTCCCGGCGGCCCTTTTCTGGCTTTTCTCACATATTTACGTTCAGTATAGATGACCGGAGCCAAACTACTGCTTTTGGCTTGGCTAAAGTAGGCCGCAATAGCAGCCGTTTGCTCCAAAACAAGTTTGGGGGGCATTCGGTTTTTCGCTTGGCGCCTGAGTAAAACATGCGATCCGGCAACCCCACGAGCATGTAGCCATAGATCGTGCTTCTGGGCATAGCGAAAGGTCAACAAGTCGTTCTCGCGGGCATTTCTGCCCACCCAGACCTCGTACCCCGAAACCATAAATCGTCTAAAGGGGAGGGTTTCTTGCCCCATATGTTGGTGCCCAACGAGCTTAATCAGGTGGTCGGCGTATTGTAGCTGGAATTGCTCAACGGCAGGCGCTGTATTAAGTTGCGTCAACGCCAAGAGCAGTTGAGTTGCTTTTGTGGCAAGCGCCTCGGTTTCTGTCCATCGTTCCTCTGCATGTAGGCGTGCTTGTCGGGTTTTTCGGGCTTTTTCGTAGTAGTATTGGGCGTTTTCCACCCCATTTAGGCGCGAGTCTAATTTCACCACCTCCACATGGTCAGGCTCAAACAAATCAGGCAGAACAATTTCCGTATGCCCTTTAGGCAAGGTATTTGCTTGGGCCATCAGTAAATGCGCCCATTTTTCATACCGCACAGCGCGGCTTGGTCGAGAAACCTCCTCTAGCACCTGCTCGGTGCGATGGCGCAGTTGTTCGGTTGCAGCATTCAAAGCCTTGTAGAGCGGGTCGAATAATCGCCGAAATTTGTATTGGGCAAAAAAGCGTCGCCAATACACCCTGACGGCGGCATCGGTTGTGGGGAACACTTCCTCCCGAAGATGCGCAAGATGTTGAAGTGGGATCAGGGAAAAGGCTACGAGTTGGTCTCCATCCCAATACAAACAAGGTTTGGGATTGGACAATTCGCACAAAAGTGCATTACTGGTATCAAAAAGAGCGGCTAAGTTTGGCGCGGTATGCCATGCACCACCCAACCGATGAAAAACCTCTTGCGACAATCCCTCGTCCATAAAAGGAAGGATTCTTCGGAGTTGTTGCACCCACGTTTTACTACCAGAAGCGGCTTGCCAGCGTTCCGAGAATGCAGTAAAAGTACCCACCTCTTCGGCGGGTCTCATTTCAGGTGCGGGCTTCCCTACCCATTTTTGTGGCGCTTTGAAGGCATCTGCCACCACACCTTCTTTGTTAAGGAGATAAGCATTGGCGTGAGGCCCGAACAAGCGCAATTGGATTTTCCAACCGTTTTCTAATGATATAAGGATAAAACGGTCGCGGTCTGCCACTTTTATTTCCGTAATCGCCTGACCAATCACTTGTTCAAAGCGTGTTAGGACGTTTCGTTTGGCACGGTTATAGCCATCAACCCGAAAAATACCCGTTCTTCCCGGATTGGTTTGTACCAAAAGCGCATGGTCAGCTTCTTTTGTGCCCATCGCTAAAATCAATTCACCTTTGTTTTGGGCATAGACATCGCCCAGAATGCCATCACGGAAACGGGTATTCCAGTCTTCGGCCAAGGTTTTTAAGGTGAAATAATGTGCAATCATCGAAAAAGAAGCGAACGTTTGCGGATGGTCTTCCTGAATTCGGAACTTACGCCAAGAGGAGGCAAATTAAAATGGAAAACGTAAAATTGCCACCACTTGCCCTTAAAACTTCATCTATCCACCTTGAAATATTATGAAAATTGCCCTTTGGATGATTGGTAAAACTGCGGAACGGTATTTAGACGAAGGGATGGCCGTTTACGAAAAACGATTGCGCCACTATGTCCCATTCGAGGTGACCGTCTTACCGGACGTAAAGCAGGCCAAAAACCTAAATCCAGCACAATTTAAAGAGGCAGAAGGGACTTTGATTTTAGACCGTTTGGAGAAACGCGATATGTTGGTGCTTTTGGATGAAGCCGGTAAAACTTTTGGCTCGGTGGCGTTTGCCAAATGGATAGAAGGGCAAATGAACGTATCGGCGCAGCGCATGGTTTTCCTGATCGGCGGTGCTTTTGGTTTTTCTAAGGACGTTTACGAGCGTGCCCAATTCAAAATTTCGCTCTCCGAAATGACGTTTTCTCATCAATTGGTACGGCTTATCTTTTTGGAGCAGCTTTATCGGGCGCAGACCATCTTAAAAGGTGAGCCTTATCACCATGTATAAACAACAAAAACATGAACAGCAGTAAACTATTTCTTGTGGTGGGTGCTTTATTGGCCGGAATTTCTGTAGCCATCGGTGCATTTGGCGCACACGGACTAAAAAGCATGGTCACACCCGAACGCCTGCAAGTATTCGAGATAGGAGTTAGATACCAGATGTACCACGCCTTGGCACTCTTGTTCGTAGGTTGGACAATGCGGACGGCATCGGTGGACTTGTTGCTGGTGGGCTGGCTTTTTATTGCGGGAATTGCCTTGTTTTCCGGAAGCCTCTACATTTTGGTGCTTGGAGACTTTGCCCGATTGGGGATGGTGACGCCGCTTGGTGGTGTGGCCATGATTGCCGCCTGGGTGATTTTGGCGTATAGGCTCTGGCGTATTTGATACTAAATCCGGTGAAGTTTTATGATCTTCACCGGACAATTCTTCGCCGCAAGTTCGTTATCATCCCATTCGTGGTCGTCCACTACTACCGTGTAGAAACCACCATTGCGTTCCTCCCCTCCAACGAGGGTACATTTTCCATCTTTGTGAGAAACACGCCAGCGATAATCCGCAGCTTCTACACAGGCATTACACCCAATGCACTTGGCGCGTTGGTGGATGATGCGGATCATACTTTCACGGGCGCCAGTTTGTACAAACGATCGGATGGACGGATTTTGCCCTCGACCGGAAGGGTAAAGACATCGCCTTTTTTGACCTTTTCTACGGGTTCGTTGTTGATGCGCAATTCCGAGACCGTAAGTTGGAAATAGCCACTGGTGGGGCCAGTGATAATCATTTCGTCTCCGACAGAAAGGCTGTTGGATTCGCAGATAAATTCCGCAATTTGTACTTTCGGGAAGTAGTTTAGACCTTTTGCTACAAATATCTTTTGTTTACTGGCTTTAGACCCTGGCACATCCGACCATTCCCCCATTTTGCGCCCCAAATAATATCCGTCCCAGAATCCACGATTATAGACCGTAGCCAATTCTGCCATCCAATAATCAATTTTTTCGTGGGTATAGGTTCCGTCTAAATACGCATTGATGGCCTCGTTGTAGGCTTTTGTGACGGTGTAAACATAGTCTGGTGCGCGGCCTCGTCCTTCAAGTTTAAGTACCCTAACGCCCGCATCCAAAATCTTATCTATAAAATCTATGGTGCATAAATCTTGGGCAGACATGATATACTCGTTATCTACCTCGAACTGCATCCCCTCCTCTTTGTCCGTGACAATATAACTCCGGCGGCAATTCTGAATACAAGCCCCACGATTTGCCGAGGCAAAGTGGGAGTGTAAACTCAGGTAACATTTACCGGAAATGGCCATACAAAGTGCCCCATGTGCAAAAATCTCCAGTTGGACCAGTTCCCCAGACGGGCCAGTAATATCGCGCCGCTTAATTTCTCGGCTAATGTCGGCCACTTGTTTTAGGCTAAGTTCTCTTGCCAAAACCACCACGTCCGCAAAGTTTGCATAGAACTCTACCGTATCTATGTTCGAGACATTGGCTTGTGTAGAGATATGAATCTCCATCCCAATTTTTTTGGCGTAGTTCATCACCGCATGGTCTGAGGCAATGATGGCCGTTATGCCACTGTCTTTGGCGGTTTGGACGATATTCCGCATCAGCGAAATGTCGTGGTCGTAGAGGATGGTATTGAGCGTAAGGTATGTGCGGATGTTATGCTCCTTGCCGATTTGTGCAATTTGCTTTAAGTCCTCTAAGGTAAAATTATTGGACGACCGCGCCCGCATATTGAGTTGTTCTACGCCAAAATAAACGGAATTACACCCGCCTTTGATGGCCGCCCAAAGGGCTTCATAAGACCCCGCTGGGGCCATGAGTTCAATGCTTCGGTTCATGAATCTTGTAATGGGGTAAGGGTCGCATGGCGGCAAATTAGACGCTCGATTTGCGAAAATTGGCTTTTTCAAACGGTTGAGTAGCCGTTTTGTTTCCACCTTTAAAACTCAAGGTATGATCCGCAAATGGTAGCCCGCAGTGTCTTTCCATAAATCAATGGCTACCCCAAAGGTTTTTGTAAGGTTGTGGTTCGTCAGCACCTCGTCAATCGGCCCAGAAGCCACTGTATGCCCGATTCCCAGCATGAGCACATGGGAAAAAGAGGGCGTAATTTCCTCGGCATGGTGTGTTACCAAAACCACCGAAGGCGCATCTGGTTGGTGCAGCAGTTTTTCGACAAAGGTCAAAAACCGGAAACGGGCTACGGGGTCTAAGCCCGCGCAAGGCTCATCCAAGATTAGGAGTGCCGGATTTGCCATTCTTGCACGGGCAATGAGAATCCTTTGGCGCTCGCCTTGGGACAAATACCGCCATGGACGTGCCTCCAACGTTTGGGTCTCTGTTTGTGACATCAGGTATTGGGCAGTTGCAACATCTTCGGGTGTAGGGATTGTCCACATGTTCAATTGGGCATATTTTCCACTTACCACCACTTCTAAGCCGGTTTCCCCATCTCCGATGCGTGGCAACAAACCTGCACTCACCAAGCCAATGTGTTTGCGTAGTTCCCGCCAATCCGTCCGCCCAAACGTATTGCCCAAGACCTCGACCTTGCCCGATGTCGGGGGCATATAACCCGCCAATGCGTGCAACAAGGTTGTTTTTCCTGCACCATTCGGCCCCAAAATCACCCAATGATCTCCGGGCATTACACACCAATTCACCTCACGCAAAAGGGCGTTTCGGCTGCGAGTCAGGTGCAAGTCCGATATACGGATAATGGGTGTTTGCGGGGCAAGGCTTTCCATTTGGTATCTTTTTTGAACGTCTGGTTGGTAGCGACTGGCTTCTTTGGAAGATAGTCTTTTTTAAACCTTTAAAATGAAGTGCGTTATGAAGACCTCGAAAATCTCTTTGCTCCTTGCCCTCGTCTTGTTTTTGGTCGGGATAGGGTTTACGGCTCAGGCACAAACCCTTAGCCGAAAAAACACAATAAAACAATCTAAACCAAAATTAATCAATACAAAATCAAGCCTAAAGCGTTATAAATGGGTGTTGGTTCAGGTATATGATCAACAAGGCGGTATGAGGGTATCCAAAGAGAATGTTTATTTTCAGGTGGCAGAAGACCTCAAAGGGCTGGGTGGAAATGGTGGATGTAATGTATTTGGTGGAGACCTCTCTGTCACCCAACGTGTCCTAAAAATTGGGCCAATCATGTCCACAAAAATGTACTGTGGCGAGAGCAGTACCCTCGAAAATCGCTTCCTTGCATTAATGGATGGTGAAAAAACATACCGAATTAATGGCAGACGTCTTACCCTCCGCGATGGCAAAACGACCTTGGTTTTTGTGGCGCGTCCTCGAGAACGAGAATAATTTCCCGCCCACTGTAATCAGATTGCCTAAATGGTGTAAATTAAAGATGGCTTGGATGTGGTCTAAGCCATCTTTTTTTGAATTAAGACGTGATAATGGTCTCCAAAAAACGTGTCCCGAGCTTGCTCCCATTGCCAAAAAAATCCCAAGCTACATGGAAAATGTGGTTGGTCTTGGGAGGGCTGGCCCTCATTGCTACACTTTTTATTTTGCGCTTGTGGATGAATACCCGCATCGTTCCTACATTCGATGGTCAAAAAGCATTTATGCACTTGGAAAAGCAGGTGCATTTTGGACCGCGTATCCCCGGAACATCCGGTCATCAAAAAGCATTGGCCTATTTTCAACGAACCTTAACACCATGGGCAGAGACCGTCTCGTTACAGCCGTTTGAATGGCGCGACCGCAAGGATACCAACAACGTGTGGCGTGGAACGAATGTCGTGGCCTCTTTTAACCTGAAAGCCACGCGTCGTATTTTGTTATTGGCCCATTGGGATACTCGCCCCTTCGCCGACCAAGACCCAAATCCCGCAAACCGCATAAAACCCGTTATGGGGGCAAACGATGGTGCTTCTGGCGTAGCCGTCTTACTCGAATTGGCGCGCCTCCTACACGATAACCCGCCAAAGATGGGTGTGGACATCTTGTTGACGGATATGGAGGACTTGGGAGACTACGACCACGAAGAGAAACCAAACGAACGAAACCCCTTCTCCATTGGCGCACAAAAATTTGTGGACATGAACCCCGATTACTCGCCAGAATATGGGGTTTTGCTGGACATGATAGGCGATAAAGACCTACGGATTCCCTATGAGAAATTCTCGATCACGAATGCGCCAACAGTTGTAGAAAACGTATATGCCGCCGCAGAACGTGCCCAAGCGAAGGCTTTTGTACGCGAAGAAGGGCAGGCTGTAATGGACGATCATGTGCCTTTTTTACGCAAGGGAGTACCCGTCATTAACCTGATTGACTTTGAATACCCATATTGGCATACCATTGGGGATACGCCCGATAAATGTAGCCCAGAGAGCCTAAGACAGGTAGGACAAACCATTCTGGAATTGCTCTTCGGATAACCCAAACCGCGCAAAGCAATTATACACGATACATGTTTACCCATTGTCCTTTGGACAAAGTTTTTTCCAATCAGTAAACGATTCGATAAAGTCGCGGACTTCTTGGTCGTCGCGGAGATACACCTGAATGTCAGTAATTTTCCATTCTTGGCCGGTTTTTACGCCATCTACGTATTTGCCCCCTTGTAATTCAAAAGCGATTTGAGAAGAAAGGTTATTGACCACGCCCAAGAAATACACACGGTTACGACTGGAGCGGGTACGATTAATATCTATTACTGGATTGGCGCAGTATTGATTTTTGAATTTATGTGTACCCTTGTATGCCCTTTCGATGGCCTGTCGCATGGTCTCTTCGCCTTGGCCTGTAAGAAGAGTAGTGCTTCCTTGTTGGTAATGATAAGAAGCCATCATTTTGCGAAGTACAACTTCTAAAGAAGCTGGGGAGCCTTCGCGGATTTGTTGATACACAAAGGTTGCTGCCTCATTTGCGTCTTTGAAGGTCGGAATGGCGACTTCTGGCAAACTTGCCATCCGGTTGGTGATTTGGTGATTGGCCTCGATTAGGGCTAAGGTGGGCATTCGACGAATTTCTTCCGCGTTTAACTCACGGGTGCTTCGTATTTTACGTTC
Organism: Rhodothermia bacterium; assembly: GCA_017303715.1. Classification (GTDB taxonomy): domain Bacteria; phylum Bacteroidota; class Rhodothermia; order Rhodothermales; family UBA2364; genus UBA2364. The sequence continues at coordinate 12,858 of JAFLBZ010000013.1, forward strand.
GTCAAACGACGAGATCATACGCTGCCAAGGTTGGTTCACTTCGTCTCGATAGAAGCGCACTTCATACAATTGTTCAACGGTTTCCAATTTTGTATTGGAGGCAATTTGTTCGGAGACCACTTTCATTTTAAAGACCACGCGCATAGGGGTCTCCCAATTAAATTCGGGAATGAGCGTGGGGCCTTCTTTCAATTCCACAATTTTTCCGTAGTAATATCCAAAGAACTTGGCGCGATCAGCGTCTATCATGGCCATAATTTCCGACTCTTTGGGATCTGGTAACCCCTCATACTTGGTCTGACCAACATAAAATTGCTTCCACGCATATTTTCCTGCACCGGTGTATTGATAGACGGCCGTGCCATAGAGGATTACTTTAAGTCCGCCGTATTGTGTAGATTTTTTGAGAACCTCGGCCCCTCGCCGCCATTCCCAGTTCCCGAAAGTATCGTTCCAAGAGCGGGTACCCGTACCAACCAACTTTACAGAAAGGGTGTTGGCATCGGTAAGACGGGCGCGGATGTCCGCATCACTAGGTTGTGCAAATACCGGAAGGTTCAGGAAAAATAAAAAAGGAATGAGGTAGAAGTGAGGTTTCATGATGGTTTCGGTTATTGAATGGCATAAAGTGGCCTTGAGGCGATGTTATGTTTATACGCCGGAAACAACCAAAAACCAGCTCATAAAAAGAAGAGAAGGATCAAAATTTCCTTATATCCCCGAAGCAATAAGCAACTCTATATCGCGATGGGGCATATTAAACATGGCGGCGAGACTTTTTTTGGTAAGATGGCTGCGGTAAACATAAGTTCCGTTGCGTAAGCTCGGATTATACCATAGTGCATTGTTGATACTACCTTGTTCTCCGATTTCGAGGAGGTAAGGAACCAAGACATTAGATAGGGCAATAGAGGAAGTGCGGGATACTGCCGAAGGCAGGTTAGGGATACAACAATGAATTACCCCATGCTGTACAAAGGTGGGTTGCGAAAGGGTGGTTGGGCGACTGGTTTCGATACACGCTCCTTGATCCATCATCAAATCTATCACGACCGATCCCGGGCGCATTTCGGCAATCATATCTTCGGTAATGAGGACAGGCGAACGCTGCCCATGCTTCATCTTGGCACCGATCACCACATCGGCGCTACGAATGGCACGGCGCAGGTATTGCGGATTGGCCATTGCCGTGGTTACGTTACGGCTCAAGAAATGCTCGATCTGGCGGAGTGGTCCAAGTTCTGTATCTAAAACCATGACATTTGCACCATATCCCAGTGCTGCCCGTGCCGCCCATTCCCCAATAATCCCAGAACCGAGAATAACCACCGTTGCGGGTGGAATCCCAGAGATGCCGCCCAGAATGAGTCCCCGCCCGCCTGAGGTGCTTTCTAAAAAGCGGGTAGCCAATTGTATGGAAAGCGCACCCGTAATTTCGTGCATCATCCGGACAATGGGGAACGTACCGTCGGTATCGCGTATAAACTCAAACCCGATCGCGGTTATTCGCAAAGCCATGAGTTTCTGGATCAGCTCAGCCGTCGCACTCCCCAAATGCAAGGCAGAGATCAGGATTTGGCGATCTTGCAACAAAGATAACTCTGCGCCTGTTGGCGGAAACATCTTGGCAATCAACTCGGCTTGGGCATACAAATCGGAGGCGGAGGCCGCAATATGTGCCCCAGCAAGTACATAAAGGTCATCCCCAAATCGCGAAGCCTCGCCCGCACCTTTTTCCACAAAAACCATATGCCCCGCATTGATCAGGGTTTCCACCCCTTCTGGCGTAACGGCCACCCTCCGCTCTTCGGAAGTGGTTTCCTTCGGAATTCCGATTTTTAGTTGGTTCTCACTCTTACGGGTTTGGGCTACTTTTTCAAGTGTCAATACGCCTTGTTCAATGCTAAAACCGTGTATGCTCGAAATTTCCATGTTTTTGGCACTTAATTAGAAGGTTAACCGACGGATGCGGCCCATGCGGCGGTAATGATGCTTGTTGCAATCGCCACATTTAGAGACTCTACGCCTATATTACCCGCACCCGAAATATACACCATCTCGTCGCAAATAGCACGCAGCTCGTTCGATACGCCATGCGCTTCCGATCCCGCAATGAGCGTAGCGGGTATTTGTGGGCTCCAATGGTTTAAAGGCGTACCGCTGAGGTCGGCGGCATAGATTCTAAAACCGGATTGTTTTAGGCCAGACAACGTTTCCGTTACGTTTTGGGTTTGGAACAAATGGACATCCCAAATTCCGCCCATGGTTGCCCGCACCACTTTAGACTGGAAAAAATCCGCGGTGGTGGCATCTGCTAATACCGCATCAATCCCAAACCATGCTGCTGTTCGGATGAGCGTACCTACATTTCCGGGGTCTTGAACGCCATTTAGGGTCAAAATGCGGCTACAAGTCTTCAGGACATCACCTTCTATGGGTGGGATTTTGGCGACGGCCAAGATTCCTTGTGCATGAACCACATCCGAGCAACGCTCAAAATCCGAGGCACTTGCCAGATAAACCCCAACCTTAACACGGGCGATCAGCGCCTGTACGTCCGACTCAAGGCTTGTGGATTCCTCCACGAGCAGATACACCAACTCGGCTTTGGGAGCGTTTAGGGCAGACCAGACAGAGCGCAAGCCTTCAACTACAAAAAGGCCATCCCGTTTGCGAAATTTTTTCTGCTGGAGCGCTTTAATCTGTTTGATCAGATTTTTTGAGGCGGCAAGTATTTTCGGCATGACGTGTTTTGGCGTGTTCTCTTACGGTGATTTTTTGATGAGATGATCGTTCAGAAAACATAAAAATGCAAACGAAAAGCGTGCTATTTTCAAGAGTATCCTCGGAAGTCATGGTGTGCGTATGAAAAGCGCTTCCTCTTTTGGAAAGTAGGCGCTCCTTTGCGATATTAGAGCGTTTTAGGTTTAGCAAAAGCCCTCTCTGTCAATGGGGCTAAGCCGAGCAACAAAACCCTTTAATCTGAACCAATACTTAAAAAAATGTCTTTCGAAAAAAACGTGTATGCCGTCTCGTTGCAACACGAGATTGCCATGAAAGTGGAGTCCGAGAATCCATTCGCAGCAATGATGGCACGCTTCAAAGTGGCGTCTGACATCTTGCAACTGGATTCGGGAATGTTTGAATTTCTCAGTACGCCTGCCCGCGTACATATCACGGCTGTTCCTGTGGTGATGGACTCCGGCGAACTGAAGGTGTTCGAAGGAATTCGGGTCATCCACAGCGATACAATGGGGCCGGGAAAAGGCGGAATCCGCTTTGCACCCGATGTGCATGTGGATGAGGTAAAGGCACTGGCGGCTTGGATGACGTGGAAGTGCGCGGTCGTGTCTGTCCCATTTGGTGGCGCAAAAGGTGGGGTACGCTGCGATCCATCCCAGATGAGTCCGGGAGAATTAGAGCGCCTTACCCGACGTTATACCGCCAACCTAATTGATGTGTTTGGGCCAGATCGCGATATTCCCGCGCCGGATATGAACACCAATGAACAAATTATGGCGTGGATCGTGGACACCTACTCCATGCACATGCGCCGTACAGAACCTGCAGTTGTAACGGGTAAGCCCATTGTTTTGGGGGGGTCTCAAGGCCGTGTAGAGGCAACCGGACGTGGCGTTATGACATGTACCCTTGCGGGCTTAGACAAATTGGGTCTTCGTCCGAACCAAAGCACCGTTGCTGTTCAAGGTTTTGGGAATGTCGGATCTGTTACGGCAAAGTTACTCCAAATGCAAGGGTGCAAAGTGGTGGCTGTTAGCGATGTCTCCGGCGGATACTACAACGAAAATGGGCTTGATATAGAAGCCATGATCACCTATTCCAAGAACAACCGCAACTCATTGGCTGGTTTTCCGGATGCACAACCCATTGACAACGAGACCTTGCTGACGCTGAACGTGGATGTTTTGGTTCCTGCGGCCAAAGAAAACCAAATTACCGTTTCGATTGCCGAGAAGATAAAAGCCAAGATTATTGTAGAAGGCGCAAATGGCCCAACGGTGGCACAAGCAGACAAAGTTCTACACGATAAAGGAGTGATGGTTATCCCGGATATTTTGGCGAATGCCGGTGGTGTAACGGTTTCGTATTTCGAGTGGGTACAAGACCGTCAAGGGTATTTCTGGTCTAAAGAGCGGGTAAACCGCCGTTTAGACCGTAAGATGGAAGAAGCCTTTGATGATGTTTATAAAACCGCTTCAAAATACGATGTTTCGTTGCGTATCGGGGCTTATGTAATGGCAATAGATAAAGTGGCGCGCGCACTACGTCTTCGTGGCATTTATGCATAGTTATGCCTGAAATATCTAAGGGCCTTGGTTCACTCTTGGCCCTTTTTTTATCCCTTTTCCACGGGTAGCCCCGCCAACTCCATTACTTTTAGCGCATTTGTGGTAGGACATGGCCCAGGTCTGAGCCGATAGTCAAAGGTCATTTTACCCGCAATTATTTCTTCTCTGAAATGCAAATTTTGCAGACGCGGTAACTCTGCTTCTAATTTGATCAAATCCAAGTCGTGGGTAGAAATCAATCCACCACCAGCGGTTACCGCCAATCCTTTTACATAACTCCGGCTACCAGCCAAGCGTTCGCGGTTATTGGTTCCTCTAAAAATTTCATCAATCAAGAAAAACAGCGGTGCATGGTGCGGTTCTTTGGCGGCATCCAACAAAAGCTTCAATCGCTTGACCTCTGCATAGAAATAAGAAATGCCGTCATTCACCGAGTCCGAAACGTTTAAGCACGTAAAAAGCCGTAGCGCACCTACACGAAAATGGCGGGCATTAACTCCCGTTCCGGCGTAAGCCAAAACCAAATTCACACCAATGGTTCGTAAGAACGTGCTTTTACCAGACATATTGGAACCTGTAATCAAACCGATTGACTGCGGGTGATCGTGCGAAAAAGAATTGCTCACACGGTTTGGATGTAGAATCAAAGGATGCCCCATTTCTACGGCCTCAAAGCCGCCTACCTCCAAATCAAGCACTGGAAAAGACATTTCTGGTTGTTCAGCGGCAAACGTTGCCAAGGCGGACAAGCCTTCCAATTTCGCATGGGTGTTGGTCCATTCATCAAGCAAATGGTTTAGTTTTGTCTTCTCTCGCTCCAGAAGCCACGTACAAAGATATTGCCAAGGCACGATAGTATTGAGCAAGACAAATAAAAACTCGTTGCGGGTAAAGGAAATGGCCGTGGCAATTCGGTTGAGGTTTTTCAGGTGCTGGGAAGGCCGATATTCTGGGTTCCTGAAGGTTTTGAGGGGTTCTAAAATCGCCGAATGACGTGGTATTGGGAATCGCTCTAAGAACAAGAAAGGTTCTATGACCCCACGGATGTACCGTTCTACGTCTAAAGCAGCATCAAAAGTGTGTTTAAGTTTTTGGAAATGAAGGATATAGACAAACCAATATATAAAAATACCTATGACCCAAATTGCAGGATAAAACAACAATAAGCCCATATTCACAGCCGAGAGTCCCAGCAATGGTAAAAGACCACGCCACAAGGTAGGTAAGTCCGTCACAGGTTTTAAAATCTTGGACGGATCAGGAAGTGGTTGTTTTTGGCTTTGGAGCGACAACGTCCCCACCAATCTTAATCGCTCCCGAAACCGAGGCAAAGCCGCCAAACTTTTAACCCACGTCTGGTATAACCGCGAACGCCCAAGGTCTGGTTCCTCGGTCAGGAGATGCGCTTGAAGCCAATGCAAAGCGCTCGGCGTTGTCGTGGTATTCAGCAATGTCAGGAGCGAACGAGGCCCAATCAAATTCAAATCTTGTGCAAATGGATGATCGGCTGACGGGGCTAATGGTGGAGTTTCTGGCAGGTTTCCCCAAGCCAACTGGACACGGGAAGCACGGTCTTCCAAAAGCGAGACATAGGTTCGGGATCGCCGGAGTGCCGCTTCCAACTGCTTATGACGTCGCGCCAAAAAAACAAAGACGATGGCTCCAAACACGGCGATTAGCACAGCGTACTCCTGATGACTAAGCGACCAGAGGGCATAAACCGATCCAACAACCACCAAAAAAACAGCTATCCGCCAACGAGAAAGGCGACGATGCCACAACAACCAACGGTCTTGAGTCCGTTGATGACGCAAAATTCTATCCTGAAAAGCAAGCATGTGTTCAATTATTCGATGATGTACCTTATCAACCGCCAAAAATAAAACAAGTTACAAGTTATCCTCCGATTCGCAGCTTGTTCAATCTTCTTCAATCTTCTACCCGTCCCCGTAGGTGGTTGTAGTCTTTTAAAACTGTTTCGAGAAAAGCAATATGCTCCAGCGAAGATTTTATGTTCAACTTCTCCTCTACCCTACGACGGGCTTTTAACTGCAAAATGGGTGCATTTGTGGCATATTTATTCTCGGACAACCTCAAGACTTCCCGTAAGACTGCTGCATCTCCATCAGAAAGATGGGCTGCATCCGGAAATACCGGCACATAATCCGTTTTGACGTCCTCGAAAATGGTTTCCGAAAAAGTAACCTCCTTTGGCACACGTATCACCGTTGTCTCTGCTGCCAAATCGCCCAACCGTTGGCCCTTTTGGTTAAACAGCATCGTCATTAGCGTTAGTGAACCCTGAAACGCATAGTTTTCGACCAAGCCCAACAACCAACGCAACAAATAACTGCCCAAAGTAGGCTCACGGCCATCCAACCGTACAACCTTGATCCGCAAGATTTTTTTCCCAAAGGTCTGCCCACCCAAAAAATACTCTGTGAGAAGTGGATATATAACAGGCGGCAAAATAAAGGTGATGATCATCCAACTTGGCGGGTCAATAAGCGCTCTATACATCGCGGTAAAGATACCGAGCAGGTAAATAATCTGAATGACATAATCTATTATAAATGCTCCTATACGTTCGCCTACGCTCGCTGCCTTATATTGAATAGAAATGTTTTGGGTGGTTTGGATGTTTAAATCGCTCATGGGGTCAGGCCAGTCATTTTATTGAATGTACAGAAAGATTTTGAAAATACGGAAACACTGCAAAGAGTTCAAAAAATGGCATAAAAATTGAGAAGAAGGTTTAATTAATCCGCCTAATCAAGCCTTATACCTGTTTAGAAAATTGACAGTGTACCGCAGTGTGTGCAACCTTCCCCGCTTACGCATTGACAAAACCCCCATGATCCCGATATAAAAGTTCATATTTGGGATCATCCGCAGCATCTTATACCAATTAGGGGAAATTACTGTTTATAGGCTACTCGTTTTCAACCTTTCAACACCCAAAAGGTGTGAAAGCGTTCAGAGAAAACAGTCATTTAATTCCTAATTGGTATTAAGTATTATAACTTCACCCACTGCCCACCTTCCTCAACCTCTATTTTCATAACGGGATGAATTTCCCAGAGGGTAGCTCGTGTTTTCCCTAATTGTTCGGGATGTTCGGGATCCATAAAGAGCCAACCAGAAATTCTTACCCGTTTTTGGGTATTGGCAATAGCATTAAGGCGAGAGAGCGCCCAACCATGATTTTTAGCACGAAGACGCGGTGTAGGCTCTATAATGATGGATTTTGCACGTTCGCGACGTCGGGTTTTGACCAACCAAACATGGAAATCCAGCATGTCGTTATCTGCATTAGAACAATTCGTGGTCTCGGGGCCAGAGGTTTTTGCAGCAGCGATATAGCCCTCTACGGTCACCGCCATTTGTTCGTATGAGGCCACCATCTGAACATCCCGCAGACGCCAATTTTGCCGATCTTTCCGGTGAATTTCTTTCGGCTCGGGAAGACCGAGAATCCAATCAAAGGTTACAGGCTGGTAGGAGCTTGGTTCGTGGTCTCGGTTTTTCTGGATGTTCATCAATGGATCGCCACCGCGCCCCTCCGCCGGACATCCACGGAAAGGCTTGCTTTTGACGGGAGCAGGAAGTGTATTGGGTACGGGTTTTGAGGGAGTACCCGTTGGTGGTGTAGGCTCTTGTGCGCTTGGTGATCCGGTAGGAATCTTGGTTGATTCGGGATTTTTCGTGAGGTAGTAATATCCCGCACCGGCAAAACCAACAATTATAAGGCCCCAGAAGAGGTTTTTAAACATGCTTCGCAGAAGGTCGTGACTGGCGCATTTGCGCAATGGGTAGCAATGACTTAGTTTCCCCAAAATACGACCCAAATAACCAAAATCACGCATTCAATGGCAACCAGAGAAGAATTTATTCAGACCATACAATCGGCCTATTCCTTTTCCGACACAACCATCGAATTGGGTGGCGCAATGTACAAAGGTGAGTCCTTGTCCCAAACCCTTGTTCGGGTTCCGGTAAAAATGCTTAACCGGCATGGGTTGATTGCTGGTGCAACTGGGACGGGTAAAACCAAAACCCTGCAACTCTTTGCTGAAAAACTTTCGCAGAATGGGATTCCAGTGCTTTTAATGGACATCAAGGGCGACCTTTCGGGCATTGCAGCCACCGGAGACCCGAACAATTCGCGGGCATTGGAACGGCATCAAAAAATTGGTGTGCCCTATAAGGTGTCTGCAAATCCAGTAGAGTTCCTTACGATCTCTGGCGAGAAGGGAGCACGCCTGAAGGCCACTGTAACCGAGTTTGGGCCTGTTCTATTTTCTAAAATTTTAGGCTTGAACGATACGCAGTCTGGCGCGGTATCGGTGGTGTTTAAGTACTGTGATGATAAACAATTACCCTTATTAGACCTCAAAGACTTTAAAAAAACCCTTTCCTATCTCGCCGAAGAAGGGAAAGCGGAGATCACCGCCGAGTATGGCGCCATTTCAACCGCAACAGTGGGAACCATTATCCGCAAAGTCTTGGAATTGGAACAACAAGGAGCCGAAATTTTCTTTGGCGAACCTTCTTTCGAGGTGGAAGACCTCTGCCGGATAGACATGGAAACCGGACGTGGCGTGGTGAACATCATTCGCCTAACCGACCTGCAAGACCGCCCCAAACTGTTCGCCACGTTTATGCTCCAACTCTTGGCCGAAGTCTATGCCTCCTTCCCAGAAGAAGGGGACTTAGATGCGCCTAAGTTGTGTATTTTCATAGACGAAGCTCATTTGGTCTTTTCGGAAGCGTCACAAGTTTTGCTGAATCAAATCGAGGCGATTATTAAGCTGATCCGCTCAAAAGGGATTGGTATTTTCTTTATCACCCAAAATCCAGCAGATATCCCCAATGCGGTGTTGGGACAGTTGGGTCTTAAGGTACAACATGCCCTTCGAGCCTTCACTGCCAAAGACCGGAAAGACATTAAGGCCGCCGCTGAAAACTATCCAGAATCGAAATTTTATAAGGTAGAAGACGAACTAACGGCGTTGGGCATTGGCGAAGCCTTTGTCACGGTTCTTGGCCCTAAAGGTACGCCAACACCATTGGTGCATACGCTAATGTGTTCTCCGGGATCACGTATGGATGTATTAACGCCGATGGAATTGGATGGCCTTGTCGCAAAGTCTAAATTGGCGAGCAAATACAACAAAGTCGTGGATCCACAAAGTGCTTACGAGATTCTGGGCGCAAAAATCCAACAGGCACAACTTGCCGACCAACAAGCGGAACTGCAACGCCAACAAGAAAAAGCACGGGCAGAGCAACTAAAACAACAACAAAAAGAAGCAAACAAGCGCAAACCCGAAAAAACCATGGTGGAGCAAGTCCTTACCAGTTCTGTGGGCAAACAAGTCACGAAAACGGTTTTCAATGAACTTGCACGAGGGCTTTTAGGTGTATTGGGATTGGGCGGAAAAAGACGCTAATTCCCAGATTTTAAGCGGCTTAATGCGGATTTTGTGCGCTGTTCCAATCCTTTGTGGTAATCGAATTTTTCCCGATACATGAGTGCCTTCCGATAGGCCAGAACCGCATCTTCTGGCCTATTGAGGGCTTCGTAACATTCACCAATATAGTATTGACTGTAGGGCGCCCACTTTGCCAAGACATCGCCGGGCTTATGAATGACCTGTTGATAAAAAGTGATGGCCGCCTCGTATTGCTGTGTTTTTTGAAGGGCTAAACCCTTACGATACCCTGCTTCAGCAAGGTTTAGCTCCGTAGCGTCCTTTTGTTCAAGAATTTTATCTACTTCCGTAAGTACCAAAGGATAATCACCTGCATCCGATGCGTTTTGGATGCGAAGCAAGTCCTTTTCTATGGGCGTCATGGGGTTAGCGATTCTCAACGTGGCTTGCCTGACCGCAAACTCGTCCATATCATATTCAAAACCAGCTTTTACCTTTTGGTACATCGCAATTGCGGCTTCGCGGTCGCCTTTCATTTCCATTGCCAAGCCCATTTTAAAGTGTGCCTGCCCGACCATTGTAGTTCCCTCAAACTCGGCGATAAACCGCTTAAACAACGGGATCGCTTCCTCGAAATTATTGAGACGGAAATGCAAATCGGCGAGGTAAAACAAAAAAATGGGGGGCGAAAAAGCGCCTTTCTTTTCATCGTTCTGTGTAGCCGATGTGATGAATGGTAGGGCTTCCGCCGCACGGAACTGGTTCCGAAGTGCGTATCCGTATAGAAAATTAAAAAGTGGGCTTTGGGGATAGGCTTCTTGCAATTTTTTAATCTCGACAAGACCATTTCGCTGGTTGCGGTTAAGGGTCTCATCTGCCAAAGCAAAATAAATGGCCGCTTCTTCTTGTACCCACTTGGCCTTTTTAATGGCACGCATCAGATTGTTCAGCCCATCTTGAACAGTCCCTTTATATCCCAAAAAACTTAGTAAACCCTGATAAGAGCGAGGTGCAGAGCCGATGAGAACCTGCATCAATCCCATTCCTTTATAGGCTTCTTCGAAAAAAGGATCTTGCTCCAAACACCAAGAATAACCATTATACGCTTCGCGGCCTGCCATGGCCGCTGCAAGCATATCATTCCGAAAAACACCCATGATGGCACGGTGCATGGCGGATTCTGCCGCCAAAAACCTTCGCCAAACCGGATTGGTTACATACCGTAGCGAGGTATTAAATGCCTCGTTTTCGCGTTTAAATCCATTGAGCGCCAAGGTGTTTTGGCCAAAACCAAACTGCCAAACCGCCATTGTGGACAAAGAGTACTGCGCCAATGCTACATTCATCGGGTTTTTATCGGTCTGAAGAACGTGGCGAAACTGTTGCTCGGCAGTTTTTAAGCGGAACTCAAAAAAAGCTGTACGGCCTTGTTTTATGGCCGGAATCATGGGATGATCGTGTTTTGACTGACTCATTGCCGTTGTTCCGACAAAAAGAAGCCCGTAAAACAGCCATTTATAGACAATGTGCATGTATTTAAAACAAGAGCGGTGGTTTCGGAAAAAGCTTATCCAAAAAAAGTCTTCGGGAAGGTTGTATGTGTTTTCTACAACGCACCCGAAGACCAAGAAGTATCTACCTAACTCAAAAATTAATCTTAGAGCACCTATTCTGCTGCGGTTAGGCGCACATCATCAGCATGTGGATTGGCAACCACTTCGTGTAATTGTCCCTCAGACTTGGCGATTACGGTACAAACCATTAAGTCACCAGTTACGTTGGTAACGGTTCGGAGCATGTCTAAAATCCGATCAACGCCCAAAATAAGTGCAATTCCGGCACTTGGTACACCAACGGACTCTAAGATAATGATGAGCATAATGACACCAGCGCCGGGCACGGCTGCCGTGCCAATGGAGGCCATCACCGCCAATAGCAACACGTTCAACTGTGCTGCAAAACTCAAGTCCATTCCCAAAGCTTGTGCGATAAAGACCGTTGCAACGCCTTGGTACAAGGCCGTTCCGTCCATATTAATGGTTGCACCGAGCGGCAAAACAAAGGACGTAATTTCTTTGGAGGCGCCAAGTTTTTCCTCAGCACATTCCATCGTCACAGGGAGGGTAGCGCCGCTCGAACTGGTCGAAAACCCGACCAATTGCGCACGAGAGATGGCTTGGAAGAATTTTTTGATGTTAAAACGGCTAAGGCCATATAGAAAAGCCGGGTAAACCACAACGGTATGGATGAGGAGGCCTCCAACAACGGTGATACAGTAAATTCCCAATGCGCCTAAAAGTTGGAGCAATTTGCCAAGATCATCCCCAGCCACACTCACAATGGTGCTCGACATTAAGGCAAACACCCCCAAAGGCGCCATAAGCATAATGATATCCACCAATTTTATGACCACGTCATTCAGCCCATCAAAGAAATCCATAATGGGCTGTGCCTTAATCTTTGGAATTTGCAGCAAGCCTATCCCAAAGAAAATGGCAAAAAACACGACCTGAAGCATGTTGCGATTATCGGCCCCAGCTTTGAAAATATTGTCTGGAACCATATCAATTAAAATCTGAAGAGGGCCGCGTTCCCCCACCGTTGCGGCAGCGTCTTTGCTCGTCTGCACATTATCGGCATAAGTTGCCATCATGGACTCTCGCATCTCCGGTGGAACCTGATGCCCCGGCTGTAACAGATTGGCAATGATTAGCCCGATCGCAATTGCAACGGCAGTGGTTAAGATGTATAATCCTAATGTTTTGCCGCCAATACGCCCCAACTTCCGAATGTCAGCCAAGGAAGCTACGCCCATGATGAGCGAGGCCAGTACCAAGGGAACAGCAATAAGTTTGAGCAGGTTGATGAAAATGGTTCCGAAGGGCGTAATCCAATCCGCTGTAAATTCCTGCAAACCATTGGTTGCGGCCAAAACCCCATAGACCAAGCCCAAGATCAGCCCAAGGATAATTTGCCAGTGAAGTTGTTTGTACCAAGCCATAAAAATACCTATTATAATAATTGTGAACAAAGGGAAATGCTGTGCATAGCATGACCGAAGCAGGGCAATTTTAAAGCAGCCAAAGATAGCATAGACCACCAAGTATTCCACCAAAAAAAGTATTGGCCATATTTACACGGTCATTATTGATCCAAGTATAGCCACTGATAAGCCGATTTTCCAATTCGCCTGTATGTCGTCTTTCCACTTCAACGCCGGATGGATCGAGATACCTTGCCTGCACCGTTCCGCCCAAAATACTATCGAACAGCATGGCGGCAAAGCCTGCACCAATGACAATCGCAGCACCATGTAAAAAACTTGCTTCACCCAGGAAAGCGGCGGCGGAAAGCCAAACCACACTTGCCCCAGTAAAAGCGCCTAAGCTTCCGGCAACAGAGATGCCCCCTGAAATGCCCGGTAAAGCCGCCCTAAAGGTGGGGAGTTGCCAGGTTTTCCCTTGAAAGTATCCCCCAATTTCTGTCCCCCAAGTGTCTGCAGCGGCGGCGGCAAAAGAGGCCACATAAGCCCAATAGAAAACCTCTTGCTGAAAGAAAATATAGCAAACCAACATGGCCCATGCAAAACCACCATTCGCATAAACTTGTCCCGCATCTCGAAGCGAACTTTTCTCATTCTTCCCTTCGATGAGTGCTTTCCGTTGTTTGCCCCATTTAGACAACAAACTGGAAAGGATGAAGAACGTCACGCCCGGTAAACTCCACTTCCATTCCCCAAACCCAAAAACCGTAATCCCCAATAAAGCTACGGCGAAAGCGCCAGAAACGTCCAGAAAATGTAAGCGCCAAGCAGCATACGCAAACCCAATACCCACCAAAACCGAAAAAGCCAGATAATAGGCCAATCCATGATGATGGTTGATAAATACCAAGACCGTAAGAGCCGCCACAACCATAAAGAAATTGTCCCAACCGTCTCGACCTAATGCCTCTGCGAGCGTTGTCGTGATTGCCGTCGTAAAAGCGGTCAGCAAAATGGTGTCCCAACCCCACGTTAGGTGAAAACCATGCAGGTACAGGCAAATCAGCACCAATAAAAAAGCAGACAATGCAAAGGAGACAGAACCGGCTACCGACTTCTTGGCTCCGGCAACTTGGTATGGAATAGGTTTATAAAGACCCATACCCACCCAAGAAGCAAGTGGATCGGAAAAGGAAAGGACTAAAAACGTACACTGAATCGCGAAAATCCGCCCCTCGTCTGGACTCCAACTCGTCAGAAGGGCGAAGAGTAGGGCTAATGGAAAGGTTACAGTCCCCCAACTTTTTCTAGAAATACCGTGCATCCCCAAGAACCATTTCCGTTGTACAGCGACAAAATTGGCAACGACAAAGAGAAAAGCTAAAACATAAATCCAAAGCGGGCTTTCAAAAAGCATGGGCGAGAGTACAACAAACAAGCCTGTAAACGCATGTATAAGGCGACGTGTAACCTCGGCAGAAATATTAAGACGGGTATTCAACCATTCACCTATACTTACTAAGCCCAATAAAAACAAGAGACAAGAGAGGAAGATCGGGAGATCCGTCCACACTTCAGAACCCGAATTAAGCATACAAAAACAGTTCGACAGAATGCATGGGGGAGTGGTGGTCTAACCCTAAAATACAAATCCCTCCTTCAATTGCCAAGTAACCATGAAGCAGGTCTGGATTGTTTTTTTCGGGATGATTGTACTTTCGTGTTGTATTTCATAGATTAGAGTGGCCAATTATGCTGCCCTAATTAAATATTTCGGCGTCCAACCGTTCCGGTAGCCTTAAGACTTCCATGTCAAAATTTGTACACAACGCCATTTATCGCCTTAGCGACGCCTTAGCAGCATCGCTACATGATGAGCAGGCGCGTGCGACTCAAGCAGTCCAGCCCGCTCCGATACCCCAATCTACGCTGGACAACCTAAGCGAATTGGACAACCTCTTTCCGCGTCCTAGCGAGGCGTTGACGTTGGGGGATGCCCATACACAAGCACAGGATATTGTGCCACCGCCACTGCCTACAGAATGGAATACGACCACTTTTCCGGATGCGCCATCACTTTCCTCAACAGTACCCACATTTCCTCCAACACCGCCAATTACTGTTGCTGAACCAATGGAAGATCCGGTTTATCCTCCCATAAACGTGTTACCCGAAAATCCCATGCCAGACACCACAATTCCTGCTTATCCATCACCCAATTCCGGGCCTGAAGTGGACTTGAATGAATACCCCGACGCTGTAAACTATAATACAGGTAATCCGAGTATCCCACAAGCGCCCTCCACAACCTCAATACCGGTAAATGTACCCTCCGGCCCCTTCGGAAGACCCTATGCGCTGCCGGAAGTAACGTATCAAACAGAAGGTGAAATGATCAATGAGGTGGTAGATCCGGGTTGGCGGAACAAAAAAAGTTGGATGTACTCGGCCTTGATCTCTTTGGCCGGTGTAGCTGGGATAGCGGCATTGGTTGTCTATGCTTACCTGACCTTAAATTATTATAGCCTCGCCCTTGCGATCACAGGAACGGGTGTGATTGCTTTCTTTACGACATTGTTTGCCGCAAATCGGCTCTCAAACTCGTCTGACTTAGACAAAGGGGAATACCGAAAAGCCATTACAACATCGTTTATTTTGGTTTATTTCTTGCTTATTGGCGCTAAAACCGCAACCGATACCCTTGAAACAAGCCAAATACAGTTGGGAACACTCCTTGATCAGTTTACCTATTTGGTTGGGATGATTGTGGGATTTTACTTCACATCAAGCATCGTTCGAGATTGGCGACAGACCGATTTGGATGCCGGAGACTTGCCATATTCTGAGGGCGAGGGTGGCTAAATCCTGCAAGACAACGCAAAAATGAAGCCCTTTAACAGGGGCTTTTTTGTATCCTAATAACAGGGGCTTTTTGTATCCTAAAGGTCTATGGATTGGCTCCGTACTTAGATCATTCTTCATTTACCTTTTGTTTTTGGGATGGCAAGATAGGTCAAGAAGTTCCTTAACTTTATTTTCTTATTTTTACAAATAAGCCGGAGCAAAAATGGGAATCATGCGTTTTAGATACAAGTTGTTATAGAAAAGATTCCTCCGCTCCTCTCTTTTATGATCCACCAGCTATGCCGCTTTTGCCGCTTAGCTTTTTTGTCATTCGGAAATGCAAAAACCCGAAAAGTTGACTTTTTTTGCTGGCCTATCCTTTGGGGTATTTATAACCGCCATGTACATCGGGGTTGGTGTATTTGTCTGGTTGTTTAACAGCAAACTGAAGATGATGTCGCCCGATATTGCACCTTGGGTAAGCGGCTTGTTTATCGTTTATGGTTGCATCAGAGGCTTCAGGGTCTATCGGGACTTTACACAGCGATAGCCGCCAAACAACAACGAAAGCCCACCATACGAAGAGACAATAAAATAAAAATCAATACGTTTCTGGCTTGCGTATCTTCCAGAGGTGTTCTGGAAAATGTCCACAACCAAAACCTATAAGGCTTGCGATGAAACGAGTTATTTGGATACTACTTTTGATGCCCTTTGTCTTCCTCGGTTGTACAAAGAAAGAGGAAGGTGTGGTTTTAGACACCATGACAAGTGGTAAAGTCAAAATTGTGGTGGATGAATCCTATAAACCTATTTTTGATACCCAGTTGGATGTCTTTCACTCGGATTATCCTGCTGCAAAAATCACCCCAATTTACCTCCCTGAAGCCGAGATGATGAACAAGTTTCTTGCGAGTGATTCGCTCCATGTTGCTGTTGTCTCTCGTGAACTAACGGCACAAGAAAAACAATACTTTGAGAAAATAAAAGTAGTACCCATCATCACCAAAGTTGCCAAAGATGCCATTGCACTTGTGGTTCATCCCTCGATGGGAGAGGTAAGCCTGACCGTTTCGCAATTAAAAGATATTTTCTCCGGAAAAATCCGTTCTTGGAGTGGCGTGGGCGCAAAAGGTGGCGACATAAAGGTGGTCTTTGATAACCCCAACTCCAGTTCAGCTCGGTATATCTCCGAACAGTTCACGGGAGGTGGAAAACTGCCAGACAATATTTTTGCCACGAAACAGACCTCAGATGTCTTAAATTATGTCGCAGAGAATGTGGGCGTGTTGGGCGTTATTGGGGTAAATTGGATTAGTGATTTGGATGACCCGACCAACCCTTCTTTCTCTAAAAAAATTGAAGTTGTTGCAGTAGCCAAATCGGAAGGCGAGGAGTATTTTAAGCCCTACCAAGCCTACATTGCGCGTAAAGACTACCCGTTAACGCGGGAAGTTTCGGTCATTAGTCGTGAAGGCCGGAGTGGATTGGGAAAAGGTTTCTCCTTTTTTGTGGCTTCAGATAAAGGACAGCGCATCATTCTAAAGTCTGGTTTGGTTCCTGCCACAGCTCCTCTGCGGCTTATTAAAGCCAAAAATGAATCCCCTTATTAATTAAACAAACCTTGTTAACTAAACAGCCTTTGTATTTTTTGGATTTTTAGTCATCCTTAACCCCAATAAACACATGGACAACATCAAAGCGTTCACAAAAAGCCTTCTAACCTTTCTTGTATTTTGGCTGGCCGTTCATCCGGTAGCGGCACAGTCGTTAAGCGAAGCCGAAAAGTTGCTGAGCTACGACCGTACCGAGGAGGCCATCACCATGCTGAAGTCTTTGGGTCAGGCATCCCCCGCTGATGTCCCGACGAACTTCGCTTTAGGAAAAGCCTTGTTGAACAATGGTGATCGCGATGGTGCAATTGCCGTATTCCAACAACTGGCTTCTGGCGCACCCAACACGGCTGGTCAATTACTTGGCGCAGCTCAAATTCTAATCTTGAATGGCAATGCCGCTGGAGCCAAAGCCAACTTAGATAAAACTGCACGCTTGGCAAAAAAAGATGCTGTATTGATGCGCATTATTGGGGAGTCTTTGCTTTTGGGAGACAAACCAGACCCCACTTTTGCACTGACCTTCTTGGAAAAAGCACGAAGCATGGCCAAAACCGATCCAGCGGTGTATAAGGCGATGGCGGATGCTTATGATGGCCAAAACAACGCTGGGAAGGCCGTTACGCAATGGGAATATGTTATGCAATATGCCCCCAACGACCCTATCCCGCACTATGAAGTGGGCAAAATCTGGCAAAGAGCGAAAAACAGCGATATGGCCATTGCTTCCTACACCAAAGCCAGTGCTTTAGACCCAAAGTTCATTAATCCCTTGCGCCGTATCCGAGACTTGTATTATGACAACAACCAATGGGCCGGAACTTTGGAAGTTTCTGAAAAAATTGTTGCTACAGGTTATGCAGACTTTGAAGACTGGCGCCCCTATGTAGAAGCGTCCTATTTCTCGCGTAATTGGGACACCTTGGTTCGGATTCTGCCGGGGGTTATTGAAAAATATCCCGATGAAAATTACCTCTGGCGTTTGTTGGGCTATGCACAATTTGAAAAGAGCAACTACCAAGCCGCATTGGATGCCATGAACACCTTTTTCCCAAAACAAGACCCTGAAAAAATTCTTGTTTCGGACTATGACTATACCGCTAAGATTTACGAAAGACTTGGGGCCGACTCTACCGCTGCTACCTACTACGAAAAAGTAGTAGAAATGGAACCAGAGACCAGAAAAGACCTCAATGGAGCCATTGCCAGTATCTATTTCAAAAAAAGAAAATGGGACAAAGCAGGGCATTACTTCTTGCGGAAGATTCAAACCTCGCCTGAAGTAAAAGACCAAGATGTGCTCTTATTGGGTTATTGCTATTTCTATGAGCAAAAATATCCTCAAGCAGATAGCACCTTCGGTAAAGTTGCAGAAATGCGCCCAGACTTGCCCGCAGCACCTTATTGGCAAGGTTATACCAAACAAATCCAAGAGGATAACCATAACCGTGCTAATAAACTAACCGATGAGATGGAAGGCTTTAAAATTGGGGCGGCCAAGGCTTCGTTTGATAAATTCATCGAATTGGCACAGGCCGACCCGACAAAGTACAAGTCGCAATTTACCCGCGCTTATCGGTACTTGATCTCGTACTACGGGGTCCAGAAGGACTTGGACAATACAAAGGCATACATCAATAAGTATCTCGCGGAAATTGATCCGAACAATGCCTTCTACAAAGAACTTCTGGGCAACCTAAACCAATACGGCTTCCAAACAACCGTTCAAGTTCCCAAAACGCCAACAACATCCAAAACCCCAGCAGGTGGGAAAAATACTTCAAAAACCAATGGCAAAGGCAAATAAGACCATTAACATAAACCGTTGTTGTTATGCCGATTTATGAGTATCGCAGGGAGGATGGGACAACCTTTGAGGTAAAACAATCCATCACGGAGCCGGCGCTCGAAACGTGTCCGGAAACAGGGCAGACCGTGAAAAGAATCATTAATGGCTCTGGTCTGATCTTTAAAGGGAGTGGGTTTTATCTTACCGATTATGCCCGTACAGGAAGCAAAAACGAAGTGACCGCAAGCCCCTCCAGCGAATGATGATCTGAATGAAGCCCCGTTTTACCGACGGGGCTTTTTTTGTTTAAGGCTTAAGAGGAACTCACGGAATGGTATCATAGATAGAAATTAGACTAATCTTCAAAGAGCTAATCCCTTTAATAGCAATAACATATTTGGTTGTGCCTGCCCTGATTCGCGGCGTTGCAACATGCTTTCTGGTATGAAATTAACCTCATGCTTCAGCTTGGGGTTTCGTGTAACTGTCCCAATCGCAGGCTTTAGCCATGAAAAAGAAGGCATGTCGTTTAATAGTAATGATTTAAAATCTAACATTCACGTTTGTTTAAGGAAGTGGGCAATATGGGCCATAGACGGCTCGTTTCTACCATACAACCATTCATTAAACACCTCTTTCTGCCATGAAAAAACCTTTTCTAAAGTGCTTGTTTTTCATCCTCTTGTCGCTACCAATAGGCATACAAGCACAAATTGCCATTGAAAGCAATGATGCGCCAATGTCGCGGTCGGCGATGAACAAGCCAGACGCCGCTTGGCGTCCATACGAAGTTAAGTCTATCGTCGTCAATACCCAATTACGGGATCAAGTCGCCGAAACACAGGTCACTCAAACCATCCACAACCCAAGTGGACGGGTGATGGAGGTAGAGCTGCTGTTTCCATTGCCGGACGGCGGGTCGGTACAAAGTTTCACGTTGATGGTTAATGGAAAAGAGATGCCCGGACGTTTATTGCCAAGGGAAGAAGCGCGGGGGATTTATGAGGAAATTGTCCGTCGTAAAAAAGACCCCGCCTTGATGGAGTATGCGGGCTACGGCTTGTATAAAACCAGTATTTTCCCCATTCCGGCGGGCGAAGATCGGACGATAACCCTAAAATTTACCCAGCTTTGTGCAAAGGAAAAAGGCATTGTCTCGTTTGTTTATCCATTTGGCACACAGAAATTTTCCGGAGGCCGGATTGGGAAAGTCGCCTTTAAAGGGCGGATCATCTCCACAGAACCACTTAAAACCATTTATAGCCCCACCGATCAACTCCACATAGAACGCTCCTCCAACCGTGAGGCCATTGTATCGTTCGAGGAAACCCATGTCCGCCGTGAACGCGACTTTAAGTTGACCTATACCGCCGAAGCTGGCGAAGTGGGGGCAACCGTATTAAGTTTCCGGCCAGATGATCGTCAGGATGGTTACTTTATGCTCCTTGCCACACCAGACGTCAAAACCGATCGTAGCCGGAAAGTTTTGCCCAAAACGGTCTTGTTTGTCTTAGACCGATCTGGCTCGATGGAGGGCAAAAAATTAGAACAAGCCAAAGAAGCCTTGAAATTTGTCCTGAATAACCTACGAGAGGGTGATTATTTTAACATTGTAGATTATGACGATGGTATCCGAACGTGGAAGCCTGCCCTTCATCCTTATAACGCCGATAACCGCCGCGAAGCCTTGCGTTATACCGAGGCCATCGAGTCGGGAGGGGGAACCAATATCCACAGCGCTCTGGAAAAGGCAATGGAGCAAATTCGGGACAACAAACGGCCTAATTATGTATTGTTCTTGACCGACGGCTTACCCACGGCCGGCAATACGAATGAGATGCAAATTGCCGAAAATACCCGCCGCAAGAACCAGCATCAGGCAAGGGTTTTTGCTTTTGGCGTGGGTGAAGATGTGAATGCACGGCTTTTAGACCGATTGGTAAGCGGAAATGGTGGACGTAGCGAATACGTGAGCCTCGACGATAATTTAGAGACCAAAATCGCCTCGTTCTATGCCGGAATAACGGCTCCGTTGCTCACCAATATTAAAGTGGACATGAACAATACGGACGTCAATCGGGCATATCCCAGTACCTTGCCTGACTTGTTTGAAGGTGGTCAGATTGTTTGGGTGGGGCGCTACGATAAATCTGGTAAGACACGGGTTAGCATTACTGGAAAAGTGGGGGACGAGACCAAAACATTCCGTTTTGAGGCCGAACTTGCCCGTGCATCGGATGGAGCCGAGCATAGTTATGTGGAAAAACTCTGGGCAACCCGCCGTATCGGAACCATTATTGATCAGATTGACCTGAATGGCCGTAGTGAAGAATTAGTGAGCGAATTGGTGAGCCTGTCTAAAAAACATGGCATTTTAACCCCTTATACCAGTTTCTTAGCCGATGAAGGGGTGGATTTCCGCGCGACGTCGGCGAATATGCAACGTGCCTATTCCGCCACCGAAGATCTTAACGAAACCTCTGGGGCTTATGCAAATGCGCAGCGTTCTGCCAAGCAAGACATGATGAACCAATCGGTGGTGACGGGCAATAAACCATTGGCCAAACGCAGTCCTATATCACCCTCATCTTCAAACCGAGGCGCTGGGGCTGCTCCCATAGTCCCCAAAGACGAAGAGACGCAACAAGAAACCTTGCAACAAGTGGGAACCAAAACGTTCTTCCTCCGCAATGGAACATGGATAGAATCCGAAATTACGGTAGAGGAAGAAAAAACGGCGACGGTGATAAAGATGATGACCGATGAGTATTTCACGTTTGCCCGAAACCAGACGCCAGAGGTCAATCGTTACCTAAACTTAGACCGAACAACCATCGTGAAGATTGGAAATCAGGTGTATCGGATAGAGCGATAATTTATTTCCTTCTGACTTTTGGGAGCCGGAGTGGTATTTGTTTATAGCCTCCGGCTCTTTTTCTTGACGCTGCCGATGTGTATCTTCCGGCTTTCCATCCAATGTATAAACGATGCACCAAAACGATCGCGTTTTTAACCGTCTGACCATTGTTGCGGCCTTGGGCTATTTTGTGGATCTCTACGACATGGCCTTGTATAACCTCGTCAAAAAAGAAAGCCTAATGGCCTTGGGCTTTGTAGGTCAGGCACTTACTGATGCCGAAATTTCGCTGTTTAGTTGGCAAAATGCGGGGATGCTCTTTGGTGGGCTTTTGTGGGGAATTGCGGGCGATAAACGTGGGCGACTTACGGTACTGTTTGGTTCCATTTTTTTGTATTCCTTAGCCAATATTGCCAATGCTTTTGTTACCGATTATTACACCTATGCGCTTTGTCGCTTGTTGGCCGGCATAGGCTTGGCGGGCGAACTGGGCGCTGGTATTACCTTGGTCTCGGAGTCTCTTACGAAAGAAAAAAGGGGATACGGAACCATGTTGGTAGTGGGCTTTGGTTTGCTTGGTGGGGTAACAGCCGCATTTTGTTCACGCTTTTTAGACTGGCAGACCAATTACCTTGTGGGCGGAAGTATGGGCCTGGTTTTGCTTTTGCTACGTATGGGTACTTTCGAGCCGAGCATGTTTTTAAGAACCAAAATGACTACCGTAGATCGTGGCAATTTCTTTATGCTTCTGCGGCAACCCCGTCTGGCTAAATACCTTTGGTGTATTACCATTGGCTTACCCATTTGGTTTTGCTCCGGTATTCTCATTGCTTTTGCCGATAGGTTGGCATTAGGAAGTGGGGTTATGGGTGCAATTACCATTGCAAACTCGGCTGTTTTTTATAATTTCGGGGTTTCCTCTGGCGATTTTTTAAGTGGTTGGCTAAGTCAGGTGTTTAAGTCTCGAAAACGGGTTATCTTCGGTTTTCAGTTAGGTTTACTTGGCATTATTTTTGCATACCTACTTTGGCCCGGTCTCCCGCAATGGGCTTTCTACTTGTTTACATGGCTTATCGGACTGGGAGCAGGTTATTGGGCGGTTTTTGTAACCAATGCTGCCGAGCAATTCGGGACGAATATCCGTTCAACGGTATCCAACACGGTTCCCAATTTTGTACGGGGCGCTTTGGTTCCTATGGGCTGGGCATTTGCCTTTTTATATCCCAAACTTGGCATGACCTATGCCGCCTTGGTGATTGGCGTGGCGGTGAGTCTTTTGGCCATGTTTGCTACGTTCCAAATAGAAGAAACCTTTGGCAAAGACTTGGACTATGTGGAAGAGTAGGCCTTAACCAATGGCGGAACCAAATGCGGGTTTGACCGTGAGAAGAATGGCTGTTAGGCGTATTCCACACAAAATTGCTATGCACAGCGGGAAAAATTGCCTTACCTTTATGTTTTAGCCACATGCAGTCAATAAATCACATGCGGCTAACGCTTTAATCGGACATTATCACCTTATCGAATAATTATATGGGTAACATTGGATCAACGGAAATCATTGTCATTGCATTGGTGATTTTCATTTTCTTTGGCGCCAAGCGCTTGCCGGAGATTGCTCGTGGACTGGGCAAAGGTATCGGAGAGTTTAAGAAAGCCACTCGTGACATTCAGAACGAGTTGAACGTTCAGGCGGATGACTACCAATACCAGCAACAACAGCAAAACTACAACCAACCACCCCAAATACAACCCCCGCAGCCCCCAACTGGCCAAACCCAGCCCCGTACCTCCTCTGCTCAAACTCCACGAGACAGTGCGTAATTTGTACTTGCACAAACGTTGATACCTATTTCAAACGAGTTTATTCATGTACCGTACCTTTTCTGAAGCGCAACAAGCACTTTTGAAGGGCGAAACCAGTTGTCAAACACTGGTTTTGTCATTTTTAGATGCGATAGCCGCCCAAAATCCAACCTTAAATGCTTTTTTGTCGGTGGACGCTGAGGGTGCACTTCAACAGGCTTTGGCCATTGATGCACAAGTGGCCAAGGGCGAAGTTCCTCCATTAGCGGGTTTAGTGTTGGGGGTGAAAGACGTGATTTGCATCAAAGACCAAAAGGTGACTTGTGCTTCGCGGATGCTGGCGGATTTCACGTCCCTCTATGATGCCACCGCCATAGAGCGCCTACGGGCTGCCGGAGCCATTTTTATTGGCAAGTTGAACTGTGACGAATTTGCGATGGGATCCTCCAACGAAAACTCGTACTTTGGCCCCGTTCGGAATCCGGTTAATCCCGCATACGTCCCCGGTGGTTCTTCGGGCGGCTCGGCGGCGGCGGTGGCTGCGGGGCTTTGCCATGCAGCCTTGGGAACCGATACAGGTGGCTCTATCCGGCAACCAGCGGCCTATTGTGGTGTATTAGGCATCAAACCTACCTATGGTCGGGTTAGCCGCCGAGGATTGGTGGCCTATGCTTCTTCGTTCGACTCGATGGGCGTTTTTGCCCATACTGCCAAGGATGCCGCACGCATTTTGACGGTTATGGCGGGTCACGACGATTGGGACGCCACTTCTGCACCGGTGGAGGTTCCAAATTATGCCCAACTCCTCGATGGCTCGGTGAAAGGGCTGAAAATTGGTTTACCAACCGAATTTTTTGGCGAGGGATTGGATGCGGAAATTGAGCAGTCCATCCGCAACGAGGTAGAGCGGTTGGTGGCGCACGGGGCAACGTTAAAGCCCATTTCTTTACCAAGAACCAAGTTTGGTATTGCTACTTATTATGTTTTGACTACTGCCGAAGCCTCTTCCAATCTGGCGAGGTACGATGGCGTTCGGTATGGCTATCGTGCAGATATAAAGGCCATCCGTGCCGAAATGAAAGAACGTGGCGACGAAGCATCACTTTTGAATAGGTTATACGCCCAAACACGTACCGAAGGCTTTGGTAACGAAGTTAAACGGCGCATTATGCTGGGAACGTATGTGCTTTCCGCCGGATACTACGATGCGTATTATGGCAAAGCCCAACAAGTCCGCAGGCTCATCCGAACAGATTTTGACCGTGCTTTTGAAGAAGTGGACGTTCTGATCACCCCGACGGCGCCAACAACGGCCTTTAAATTGGGTTCTCAGACAGAAGACCCGCTCACCATGTATTTAAATGATATTTATACAGTAACGGCAAATTTGGCGGGGATTCCGGGCATCTCGGTTCCTATTGGGACACATAGCAATGGGCTTCCTATTGGTTTGCAAATAATGGGCAAGCCCTTCGATGAAACTGCATTGCTAAATACGGCACACCATATCATGGGGCGCTGATGGCTTCGGTGGTCGCAAAAACAAAAGGCATAGGATACGCAAGCTGAACATTTCCATTGCAGAATAGAACATGCATCCGGTTTTTGTGCTGGGTGCTTTTTTATTGCGGATTGTCCACTGCCGTAAACGGTCTGTACGATTTCGAGTACAGCGTGTGCACAAAATCCAAAGAGGCTAAATTTTTTAATGGTGTAGATAACACGTTATGAATAAAGGACTAAAGTCTGTTTGGTCCAAAAATAGTTTAGCATTGGCACTGTGCTTGCAAAACAAGTCCAATAAGCGGGAATATTACCGTTTGATCCACTGAAAATAATCATCACCTAAAAAATAAGATCATGAAAAAAGTAATTCTCCTCCTCGCCTTAACTTTTGCACCCTTTACCCTTTTTGCGCAAGGGAAAGTTTACTTGGGCGGCGGTCTTTCACTAAATCAAGCTCCCAATTCGTTTAAAGACCAATATAAAAACGGCTTTAATTTTGAGGCAGCTTATGGTTATCCCATTACCGAAAATGTGGAAATTCTGGCAAAAGGCCAACTCCATTCCTTTAATCCAGATGCGGCAGGATTTGATACTGCTGTCTTGAGCGCAAAGGTAGAAGGCGGTGTGTTTTCTGATGTCAATGTTGGTGCTGGTCTCAAGTTGAACTTTGGTGCTGGCAACATCAAGCCCTACGTTTTTGCGACAGGTGGTTTTCATAGCCTTGAAACGACCGAAATGAAACTTACATTAAGCAGTTTAACCACCATTCCCAAGAAAACCGAGAACACCTTTGGTGTAAATGCTGGTGTGGGTATAGAAGTGGGTTTTGGAGGTGCAGCAGCTCTTTTCGTAGAACCTTCCTATACCATGCTCTTTAATGATGCCAAGACCAAATTCATCCCGATAAAAGTGGGATTGGCCTATAGCCTCATGAAACGATAATCTCCGCAGTTATCAACAACTTCACATCAAAATTCCGCCGATATCGCATTTTCCGCCGATACACATAGAGGGCCAAGCCCATCCCAAACCGCTTCAGAAAGAGGCGGTTTTTTATTTTTTTGGCTCGAACAGGGCCAGAAATTCGCCGAGCATCATCGCCGTGCCGCCCCAAATGGTATGGCCTTCTGCTTGAAAAGATGGCATGTGGATGACCTCGCCATTGCGGTGCCAAGGCTGGCTTTTGCGGTTCTCGGGCCGCATAAGGTGGGCAAGAGGCACTTCGAGTACTTTTTCCACTTCCGATACTTGCGGTACAAAAAGGGGTTTGGCCGCATGTTGCATCACAAATGGTTGCACCAAGAAATTTGAGGGCGGGATGTAGAGTTCGGATAGCTTCCCGATCATGCGGAGTTCCGAGGCAACAATGCCTACCTCTTCTTCGGCCTCGCGAAGTGCGGCATTTTCAGGGGTTTCGTGAGGTTCTATTTTTCCGCCGGGGAAGGAGACCTGTCCCGCATGGTCTTTCAGATCGGAGCGGCGAAGCGTCAAGACCATATGTGTTGTACCGTTTTTGGGGAAGAGAATGAGGGCAACCGCCGCATGTCTTGGGGGCTTCCCATTTTGCGCACGGGCTACACGTAGCGCTTCTTCGACCAAGGTTTTGCGGTAGGGTGGAGCCATCTTGGCCTGTGCCTCGAAGCCGGGCAAGGGTTCTTGAAGACGGTTTACTAAAAAAGCAATGGTAGATTCGTAGTGCATGAGGGCGAGGTAAGTGGGCACGGAGACGAAGATAACGCACGTTGCTCTAAATAGGTTCTGTGGCAAAAGCCTTTACATCCTACAAAAAAGGCATTTAGAGGATGAATAATAGGGCTATCTGGTAGAAATGAACAAACATTTTTTTCTTCGCGTGTACGTGCTTAACTTGTTTGGAAATTCACCCCAGACCTCCCATTCTTCATGAAAACGTTTTTCCTTTTCCCGCGTCTTGTCGTTTTTTTTCTTTTTGCCTTGCTGCTGCTTGCACCATCTTGCGACCGTCAGCGGAGTGAAACGCGGATATTGGTCTTTACCAAAACCCTCGGATATCGTCATCCGTCCATTACCAATGGCATTGAAGCCATTAAGAAATTAGGGCAGAAATACAAGGTAGCAGTGGATACCACCGAAAATGCAGCCCGTTTCAATGAGGAAAACCTCAAGCGGTATAGTGCAGTTGTCTTCCTGAGTACCACTGGAGATGTTTTGAACCATGTGCAACAGGCAGATTTTGAGCGCTACATCCAAGCGGGCGGCGGTTATGTGGGCGTCCATGCCGCAACGGATACCGAGTACAAATGGCCTTGGTACAACCACTTGGCTGGGGCTTATTTCGAGCGCCATCCGGCCATTCAAGAAGCAAAGTTACACGTCCGTGAACCCAATCATCCCGCTACGGAGGGTTTGCCAAATCCGTGGGTTCGTAAGGATGAATGGTACGATTTTAAGCCTGGTTCACTTGATTCTACTCTTAAGATTTTATTAGACTTAGATGAAAAAACGTACCAAGGTGGCGGGATGGGGGATAAACACCCTATTGCTTGGTATCACGAATACGACGGTGGACGGGCGTTTTATACAGCGCTTGGCCATACAGAGGAAAGCTATACGGAGCCGTTGTTCCTAAAACACCTCTTGGGCGGAATCCGATATGCCATTGGTGAGAATTTAGAATTGGACTATGGTAAAGCCCGCACGCAGCGCGTCCCAGAACCCTCTCGTTTTTCGAGAACGGTACTTTCAGAAGTGTTTTTTGAACCAATGGCGATGGAGGTTTTTCCAGATGGCGATGTGGTGTTGATCGAACGCAGTGGCGCACTAAAAAAATATGATGCCCAAACCCAGAGTACCAAGATTTTGGACAGTCTGAAGGTGAATTACAAATTGGAAGATGGCTTGCTTGGATTTGTCCGTGATCCGAATTATGCTGAAAATAATTGGATTTACCTATTTTATTCTCCACCCGGCGATAGCTCCGCGCAACGTGTTTCTCGCTTTGTCCTCAAAGACGACAAGTTGGACAAGGCATCCGAGAAAGTGGTTATCGAGATTCCCGTACAGCGAAAGGAATGTTGCCACTCGGCAGGATACCTTAATTTTGACGACGTTGGAAACCTCTTTATCTCGGTTGGGGACAATACCAATCCTTTTTTCTCGGACGGTTATGCCCCCATAGATGGGCAACCCGGACGATCAGCATTTGACGCCCGTCATACCTCCTCTAATGCGAATGATCTACGCGGTAAAATCTTACGAATTAAACCGGAGCCAAACGGCTCTTACAGTATTCCAGAAGGCAATTTATTCCCAAAAGGCACTGCCGGAACCCGTCCAGAAATCTATGTCATGGGTTGCCGAAATCCCTTCCGCCATGCGTGGGATCCAAAACGAAAATACTTGTATTGGGGCGATGTTGGGCCGGACGCCGTTCGCGACAGCACCGGACGCGGGCCACGAGGCCACGATGAGGTGAACCAAGCCAAAAAGCCGGGCTACTTTGGTTGGCCACTCTTTAACGCCAACAATAAGCCGTATAACGCTTACGACTTTGCCACGAAAACCTCTGGGGAACCTTTTAATCCAGATGCCCCGATCAACAATTCTCCCTTTAATACAGGCATCCAAAATTTGCCACCTGCTCAAAAAGCATTTATTTGGTATCCATATTGGAATGGGGAAGATTTTCCGTTGATGGGCTTTGGAGGCAGAACCGCAATGGTGGCCCCATTTTATGACTCGTCGCGCTATAAAAATTCGGATGTCGCCCTGCCAGATTATTTCGACAACAAAGTCATGACCTATGAATGGATGCGCGGGAAGTTTTATTTGGCAGAATTGGACGAAAAAGGCGATTATTATGAAATGGAACCCGTTTTTGACCAATTTGAGTTCGCAAACCCGATTGATACAGAATGGGGGCCAGACGGAACCTTGTATGTCTTGGAATATGGAAAAAGTTGGAACACTGAGAACTTGGATGCTCGAATCGTCAAAATCGGTTATAATGCCGGCAACCGCGCACCCATAGCCTCCATTACTGCTGATAAAACGACGGGCGCTCTTCCGCTCACCGTAAACTTCTCTGGCAAAACCTCGATGGATTATGACAAAGAGGACGTTTTGTCCTATAAATGGACGTTCCCAGATGGCTCCTCCAAATCCGACAAGGACGCTTCTTTCACTTTTGAAAAAGCGGGTGTCTATACGGTAAACTTGGACGTAACAGATGCCGAGGGCGGAAAATCCTCCACCAAGATCGAAATTTTGGCCGGTAACGAAGCACCAGTCCTCTCTTGGAACGTAGAAAACCGGACGTTCTATTGGGATAATCAGTCTATATCCTACCAAGTTTCTGTAACGGATCGCGAGGATGGCGCGGTAAATCCCGAATTGGTTTCCATCAACAAAACGTTTGTACCGATGGGCTTTGACCTCACGACCGTTGGGCAAGGACACCAACAACAAAAAGAATTGGTATCTGCCGTACAGTTGATCGAGAAATCGGACTGTTCGTCTTGTCATAAAACACAAGAAGCGGCGGTTGGCCCCTCGTTTATCCAAGTTTCGGAACGGTATAAAACGGGCAAAAACATACAACAATACCTTGTACGGAAAATCCAAACGGGCGGACGGGGCGTGTGGGGGCAACAGCAAATGCCCGCTCATCCGGGTCTGACGGCCTCCGAAGCCGGACGTATTGCGGACTACATTCTGTCCCTTGCCCAAAAAGAAAAGCCCATTCCGCTTCAAGGCCAGTTACCACTGACCGAACACAAGGCACAAAATGCGCCGAATGGGACTTACCACTTCCGGGCAGCTTATTCCGATAAAGGGGCACAAGGGGCGCGTCCATTAACCAGCGGTGCGGATTTGGTTCTGCGCCCAGCAACCATCCAAGCCGAACACTATACCCGCATGGATCCCAACATTCGCTTAGAAGAACGTGGGGGTAAATACTGGTTGGGCAATATCCGAGATCGCGCATTTTTGATGTACGACAAATTAGACCTGACCAATATCAGAAAATTGGTTTTGGGATTGGTCGGGAAAGGAACCGGAAACGTGGAATTGCGGGTAGGCGGTATTAATGGGGCTGTTGTCGGGAGTACAGACCTTGCCACTTCGCAAGAAATCTCCTTACAAACAAATGGAGTGCAAGAAGTTTGGTTGGTCTATCGCAATCCGGCAGACGGGAATGCACAAATCGCCTTAGATTGGATTCGCTTCGAGCGATGAGGAAACCGATATTCCGGCCATTCATTCAATGAACAAACAAAATTAACGTTTATGGAAGCCCTGAAGATTCCTCAAGACTTGGTTGCCGAAGTTATTAACGGAAAGCCTGATTATTACAAGGGTTATCGTGGGGTATTGGATGGGCAAAAACGTACAGAAGGTCTGATGGGAAGCAGTTATTTATAGGCTCGGATTATTTCGCGTTTGTTGCATTTTTTGTGGCGCTGGGTTGTTCGTTGGGAACGGGTTTCTACGAAGATGTCGCCCGCTGGGGCTGTGACCGGATTGGTCATGGCTAAAGCCGAAGGTGTTATCCGTTGCACGCAACCCCACGCTGAAGCATGGGATTAATATGATGCCGGAGAGCATGTGGCAACGTCGCCCAATTTTTCGGAAAAGGTATGGATGCAAGGTTTGGCATATAATTTGGCGATGATTAAACTAACCCGCAGGCAACGTTCATTTAAGAGGCCGCACCCGATATTTCCACTGATAATCCTGAAAGCGGATTTGGTACTTTTCGAGGGCAGGTGTGTACCAAGAATCCACGCCCCCAACACCCGTTTGCAACAAATCCACATGTAGGAAAATGCGGTCTCGTTCATTCAATTCGCCCGAATGGAATTGCGCTTTAGTCACTTGCGGGTCTAAATCGTCGTGGTTATACGGTAGTGCCGAGAAACTAAACAGGCTATCTAAGGCCGTTATTTCTAAGCCCCGTCCTTTGTCATCCGTTAATCGGAGCCAACGCACATCGGTTTTATTGCCACTTTCTTGTGGTCGGGCATAGGGGTAGTATTGCTCGGAGAGTTTTTGCTCGTATTGTCCCACTAATTGGCTGGTTTTGCGATCCCAATAGGACTCTCCTGGCCCACGTCCAAACCAAGTAATATTAGAGAGTTGCTTGTTTACTTCGAGCATGGTTCCCATTCGTGGAATCACTTCGTACTTGCCTTTAACGGCGCTGAACCGATTGTCCAAATCGAATTGCCCGTTGGGATAGACCACAAAGAATTGTTCAAAGCGCACGTCATCGTTCAGAAGTCTTCGGATGATCTGTAGTTCATATCCACCTTTTACGGTCTCGGAAGGTTTATGCAAGACCGTCACCTCGCCAGCAGTATGTGCCTCGCGCCACATGCGTAATTTCCGGTTCCACCCCGCGCCAAAATCGTTGTCGGTAGGTGCACGCCAAAAGTCCGGCAGAATACCCTTCAAGATTTGTGAATGTCCTTGTACCGCATAGTCTATCAGCATACCCGTTTTTAGGTTGAACGCCATCCGCACGTCTTTTGCTGTCAGGTACAACTCATCGCCCGCTGTTGCTACCTTGAGTTGGCCTTTTGTGGTGGTCTCCTCATTTTTCGGAAGGGCGGATTGTACCTCAAATTGTTCGTAGGCGACTTCCCAGTCTTTTTCGAGGAATGGCTCGGCGTCTTTTAACCGATAAGACACCTTGAGGTGGTACTCGGCAGTGGGCTTGAAGGCGTTTGGCCATCGTAGGGTCTGCACTTCCGAAGTTTGTGGTGAAATGTTTAACGACTCTATCTTGCCAGATGCCACCGGAAGGCCATTTTCCAAAAGTTGCCAAGCCATGTAAAGGTTTTCGGTGGTACGAAAAAACCACTTATTTTGAATGGCAAGTTCTATTTTCTTTTCTTCTAAGATATTGTTCTTTAATTGTGTACCGATGGGTTGATAAACTTTTTTGACCTCGTAAGCCATTGGGGTCATTTCACGATAGGCCGTCACCACCCCTTTTACACAGAAATTATTGTCCGACAGGTTCGGATCTGTAGGGCCTTCCAATGGAAAATCTCCGCCATAGGCTTTGATGCGCCTTCCATTTTTCACGACATCAAAATTCTGGTCAATCCATTCCCAAATAAACCCACCTTGTAGAAACGGTTCCTGCTCGATCACCGTCCAATAATCCTGAAAATTTCCCAAGCTATTTCCCATAATGTGCGCATATTCCGACATAATAAGGGGGCGATCTGGATTGGATTGCGCATACGTCCGGAGCCAGTCGGGATCGGGGTATTGTGGCACAAATAGGTCTGTATTGTAGTCTTGTTCTGCACGCTCATACTGTACGGGTCTCGACGGATCGGTGGAGGTTAGCCAGTCGTAGGCGGCATAAAAATTGGAGCCGTTTCCGGCCTCGTTGCCCATAGACCACGTAACAACAGAAGGGCGGTTTTTGTCCCGCTCGTATAGACGCTGGATGCGTTCTAAGTGTGGTATGCGCCATTTGTTGTCGTTGCCAAGGGTATAGGCCAAGTCGTAATAACGGCCATGCGATTCAATGTTGGCTTCGTCCACCACATAAAGGCCGTATTCATCACACAAGTCTAAGAAATAAGGATCGGGCGGGTAATGCGACGTCCGAACAGCATTCACATTCAGGCGCTTCATCATTTCCACATCTTTGCGCATGTCGGCTTGGCTAAGAACGTGTCCATTCACTGGATGGTGTTCGTGACGGTTTACGCCGCGCAAGAGCACCCTTTTGCCATTAATCAGGAAGTTCCGATCTGTGATTTCCACATTTCGGAAGCCCACTTTTATAGGAACCACTTGCAAAACTTGCCCTTTGGGATCAGATAAGGTAAGAAATAAGGTGTAGAGGCTGGGCGACTCGGCAGACCACGACATAACTTCGGGGATGATTCCCTCAAACGAGATCGTGCGATGGTAATTTCCCAAGACATTCAGTGGCGACATCGGCTCGGCAGACCACGCCAAATCGCCCATAGGATCGAATAATTTTGCCGATACAAAAAAGGAATCTGGTTTAGAATGGAGCGTATTTTGGTCTATTTTGTAATTCCAAACATGTGCATTTACGGAAATTTTGCCATCTTTGTACGTATTTATGAGCGATGCCGACACCTTGAAATCCCGTAAATCGAGTTTGGGCGTGCTGTATAAATACACGTCGCGCTCAATGCCCGAAATACGCCACATATCTTGCGCTTCCAAATAGCTCCCATCGCTCCAGCGCCAAACCTGAAGTGCCAATACATTTTCTCCAGTTTGGAGGTGTTTGGTCAAGTCAAACTCGGCGGCCAGTTTGCTGTCTTCGCTATATCCCACAAATTGACCATTCAACCAGACATAAACTGCCGATTTTACCGCCCCAAGATGTAGGAAGATTTGCCTTCCCTGCCAATTTTCCGGAAGAGTGAACTTTTTTCGATAAGAACCCACCGGATTGTTGTCTTGAGGAATATCGAATGGCGGGTTGAGCGCCTTTCCGCGTTTGGCATGACCCGTAAATTCATAAGGATGATTCACATAAATCGGTAAACCATAACCGTTGACCTCCCAATTTGCAGGCGCGGGAAAATCAGTCCAGTGCTTGTCGTCATAGTCTGGCTTAAAAAAGTCTAACGGTCGGTCTGTCGGATTTTTGACCCAGCGGAACCGCCACATGCCATTTAACGAATGGTAAAAAGAGGATTCCTCCGGTTGATTGGCCTTCGCCAACGCCTCTGATTCAAAACCAAAGCCATGTGCCCGCATGGGCATCCGATTGATCTGAACCAATTCCGGTGACTGAATTTCGTAGGGAAGTTGGGCCATCAGCCAGAAAGGGGAAAATAGCATCAGAAAAAGGTATTTTAGCGTGGGTCTCATGGTTTCCATCGGCAGTTTGAGGCGTTGTTTTCTGGTAGGACACCGAAAAAATAGAAGATATGGCTAAGGTATAAAAAGAAGCCAAAAGTTTGAAGGACAACAGATCTAAAAACGTTCCCTTAGCACCCAGTCCGGATCGGATTCATGGGAATACGCCTCAATGCTTCATCCGAATCACCCAAGCCCAGTCGGTAGGTGGGTTTTGTCTAAGTGCTGGCGGCAGGGTGATTTGTGTCCCTGTTGGTGTTTTTTTCCACTTTAGTGGTTTTGCATAACCCAAAAGATGTACTTCTGAATTTTTTGGTGGCGTAAAGTGCGAAATGGTGAAAGACTCTGGCATTTTTTCACCATCCTTCGCCAAATAAAGTGCATACAGGTTATTTTGTTTGATGGTGAAGCGCCACGCATTTTCCACGTATGGGGCAATGGGTTTGGTTCCGTAGATGGCTTCCTGGTTCACCTTCATCCATCCCCCAAGTTCCTGCAACCGGACGTAGGCTTCGTCGTGCCATTCACCATCTGGGCCGGGAGCGATATTCAATAAGAAATTACCCCCTTTGGCCACAATATCTGCCAAAAGATGAATCAGTTTTCGAGCGGGTTTATAGACATCATTCGGAACATAAGACCACGATCCGGCCATGGTCATACACGTCTCCCAAGGGAAGTCGTGTGGTTTTTCGGGCACCTCTTGTTCGGGTGTGGTGTAGTTTTCGTATAAGCCGGGTACGGAGCGATCCACGATAATAAGGCCCGGTTGGTGCTTACGTGCCATTGTAGCAATGCGCGACATATCCACATCTTGCCCAAAAGGAACGGTGGCCTGCCACGAGACCGCCGGATCTATACTGGATTGTGGGCGAACCCATCCGCCATCCAACCACAAAATATCCATCTTCCCATAACCGGTCATCAGTTCCTCAATCTGGTTGTAGGTAAAGTCCTTAAAGCGTTCCCAACGTTCGGGATAACGTTTGATGTCATAATTCACATGCCGATCTTTTGGCGGAAAATAGGGCCACCAAAAGTTTTCGTTGTGCCAATCCGGTTTGGAAAAATAGGCCCCAATCATAAAGTCTTTTTTCCGGAAGGCCGAAAAGATTTCCTTGGTCACATCACTTTTGGGATTTGAGGAAAACGGTACTTGAGACGCTGTAATTTTGTAATCGGTTTGCTTGGTGTCGAACATCGAGAAGCCATCGTGGTGCTTGGTCGTAAAAACGACATACCGCATACCGGCTGCTTTTGCGGCTTCTGCCCATTTGTCTGGGTTAAACTTGACCGGATTGAATTGCGTGGGTAGGTTTTCATACGCTTTTTTGTATTCATACCAGTTGTTCGAATATGGCCCACGCCGAACCGTCCAGCCCTCGTCTTCTGGACATAACGACCACGATTCCACAATGCCCCACAAACTGTAAGCCCCCCAATGCATTAGCAAGCCAAACTTCAGGTCTTGCCACGCTGCAAGTTTTTCCACGACCAATGGATCATCTGGTGGGGTATAAGATTTTGAATGTTGGGCGATCGCCACAAATGGGAACAGTAACAGCAGGAAGAAAAACCGTTTCATGGGAGAAGTTGTTTTGCAACAAAGGTTGTCTTTAAATTTAGGAATGGGGTGTCAATGGCGTATATAAAAGAGTCTCTATCCATTTGGCAGCATGGTGGGAAAGGGTTTCGTAGCTCAAGCGCTTAGGCAACTCGTTTGCCGGAACCCACTCAAGAGCCTCAATCTCTTCTTCTGCTTGGGCCACCAAAGGCGCATCCGCCGCCGCCATCAAATACCAATAGGTGGTTTTAAGGTCAAAAGTGTTCTTAAAAAGATTCAGATACCCGTGAAAAGTCGTTCCCAAGGCACAGATTAGGCGCAGATCTGTTGCACCGACTTCCTCTTTCACCTCTCGCAGGGCTGTTTCTTCATTCGTTTCCCCTTTGTCTTGTTTTCCTTTTGGTAAATCCCAAGCGCCTCGTCGGTACATAGTAAGTACCTCGCGGATATCGGCTTTCTCGCGCACCACATAACCACCACCAGCCACCACTTGCCGGACAGGAAAATAGGGATGAAGGTTCAAAAAAAGATCGGGGGAGAGTTTCTTTTGATCTGGACGAATAGCCGACTTCATCACCACCAAAAGTGGCACATCTGTTTCTTTTAAGGTTAGATCGTCGGTCAAAGCCTCCGAGATAACGATTCCATTTTTGCGAATGTCGTCTAATTTGTCTTCCGAGACGGGTACGTAATAATACATGGCTGATAAAGTTTTTTCCAAAATACAAGAATTGAAGACAATACGCTATACACCTATCGCAGAAAAGAATAAACCGACGCCATCCCTTGATGCCATCAAGAATAAGGGCGTACAACTTATTTGATAAGAACCCAGAAATGCTCTGTGATACAGGCGGTTTTTGTCTAAAAGTGGTCTTTACACCAGTTCTGAAGTATCAAAAAAATAAAATATTATTAATTTGAGACAGAAAACGTGACATCTATTTATAGTTTTTAAAATAATTTATTGTGAATTATTGATATAATTACATTTATTAAGTTTTTGTTTTTATCGTGCTTAAGACAGATCGGGTTTGCTGCAAGACTGTCTCTGCGAGGTTTGGATATGGTTTTGGTATAAGGTTTGGGCGCTTTGTACACATCTTTCCTATACCACCTTAACCACATGGAAATGAGACAAGAAAAAACAGCTAGACCACATCGGGAGCAAGCAAAATTAGCGCATAGCAAAAAGCTTATTCCGCTTCTCTCCAATAAGGCTTGGCTACTCATCTGCATTGTCCTGCTTTGGATAATGCCTTCAGTAATGGTAGCACAAGCAATTTCAGGTAATGTTTTCAGGGACTTCAATGCCAATGGTACAAAAGACAATAGTGCTACATACAACGAAATCGGAGTAGGTGGCATTACTGTATCTTGTACCGATAGTGCAGGCGGAACGGGGACTACCACCACCAGTACTGCTACGGCGACGCTGGGGAACTACTCGCTGACAGGCTGTACAGGCGCAACGCGGGTAGAATTTGTTTGGACAAGGGCTGGGGACTATGCAAGTGTAGTGGGCGCTGGAAGTAATACCAGTGTACAATTTGTTAATGCAACACGTACTGGCATTAACTTTGGTATCAATTATCCACAGCATTATACGTCCGAGACCAACCCAGAATATGTGGTCTCACAGTTTGAAGCAAACCGGCCACCTTCCTCGCAGCCTTTGGCTACTGCAATGCTTAAAACCCGTTATAACGCGCGTGGAACAACCTATGGCTCTAACACTACTTCCATTGCACATGCTGCTGAAATTGGTGCTACTTGGGGATTGGCATACGATCGTCCACGGAACTTGCTCTATGCTTCTTCTTTTGTTAAACGCCATGCTTCGATGGTAGATAACGACTCGGACGGGAAAGAAGACATAGGAGCAATCTATTCGATCACGCCTACAGGTTCGCCAACCCTCTGGGCCGATTTGTCGGATTTAGGTATTGATTTCGGACTTTCACTGATGCCTTCCGTTGTAACACGTGCTTTACCTAACACGTTGACAGGACCATCTCATGACGCATCACTATTTTCCCTAATTGGAAAAATTGGCATTGGAGATATTGATATATCCGACAACTATGCCGACTTATACGTGATGAATTTGTATGACCAGAAGATATATACCATTGATATCCCCTCAAAAACCCTAAAAACCGCAAGCTCTGTTGTGCCGTCTCCTTGTAGTGGCGCCGTTGGGAATAGTCGCCCTTTCGGATTAAAATACTACCGAGGCAAAATCTATGTGGGGGCGGTTTGTGATGCCACCATTTCCAATCTGACGAACGATCTTGTTGCCAAAATTTACTCCTACGATGGTGCTACATTCAATACAGAGCTGACAGTCCCACTCAATTACACCAAAGGCTATGTGTTTAAAGACATAGACGACAATAATGGTAATGGTCAGCAAGAAGAATGGGGGAAAAGTTGGAACCCTTGGTCGGATACAATGCCTGCCCCACTTTTTAGCTCCAGTCTTACAAGTCCTCAATCGCAGGTGATTCTTATGCCCCAGCCAATGCTCGTAAACATTGAGTTTGATGCGGATGAATCTATGATATTGGTATTTAACGATCGTTTTGGACACCAAGCCGGCCAAGTAAACTACGGCCTTAATACGGCTAATACGACCACTTTTTATACCGCATTGGCAGGAGGTGACATCCTTCGAGCTTCATATGCAAGTAATGTATATACACTCGAAAATAGTGGAATTGTAGGAGGGCTTACAGGAAATACCTCAAACAATAATGGACTCGGTGGAGGAGAGTTTTACCATGGTGACCACGACCTAAACAATTATCATGCAGAGAACATTATTGGCGGCTCGCTCATTTATCATGGCAAAGGTGAAGTTGCGGCTGTGGTTACAGATCCGATTGAGTATTGGACGGGAGGTGTTTACTTCTTTGATAATATAAATGGTGATGTAACGAATACAGATCGGTATCAACTTTATCAATCTACATTAGATAATACCAAGTTTGGTAAAGCTAATGGCCTAGGCGACATGGAACTGATGTCTTCTCCCGCACCCATAGAGATTGGTAACCGTGTGTGGTTGGATGCGGATAATGATGGCATTCAAGACGCGGGCGAAGCAGGGATTAGCGGGGTGCAGGTTCAACTCATCAAAAGCGGTAGCACCATTTCTACGGTAACAACAGACGCAAACGGGAATTATTTATTCTCAAGCGCTAGCGGTACAGACGTCACCGGAAAAGACTACGGCATCACGCAACTGACTCCAAACATGGCCTATACCGTGCGTTTTCCCGCGACGGCCACCGTTTCTGGAACAACGTACAACCTCACCACACAGGCGGCTGGAAGTAACCGTTTGATAGACTCCAATGCCCCTTCTAATGGTGATGTGAGCATTTTGGCGACCGATATTCCTATTTACGGGGCTAACAACCACAGCTTTGATGTGGGATATAGCTCAACCCCTCCGGGTTCTCTCACCGTTTCTAAGGCAGTAACGGGCGCTCCGGGTGGCTTTGTCAGCCCCAACTTCTCGATTGTGGTGGATTGTTCGGACAATGCTTTTGACCAAACCTTGACGCTGATCAATGGCGGGAGTCAAACGATCAATAACATTCCGGCAGGAACGACGTGTACGGTCACTGAACCAACACAACCAGCCGCACCAGTGGGATATAGTTATGGCACACCTATGATTGCGCCGAGTGGTGCACAAACGATAACCTCTGGTGGAATCGTGACCATTACCGTTACGAATCCACTCAATAGCGTCAGTTGTCCTGTTATCACCGTCACCCCAAGCCCACTTGCAAATGGTACGGTTGGGACAGCCTACTCTGCAAGCCCTTCGGCAAGTGCCAGTTCGGGCGGGCCATACACCTATACTTGGAGTGCAACCGGTTTGCCGACAGGACTCGGTATCAATAGTGGTTCCGGATCCGTTACGGGAACACCAACGGTAACAGGAAGTGCCACTATTACGGCCAGTACAACCGTTGCAGGGCAGACTTGTACGGGTACGACCATGTTGACGGTAAGTCCCGCCGCCCCCGTTTGCACCACAATCACCAACGTTGCGACGATCCAATCTTTGAATGAAATAGACTCGGACTTGAGCGATAACGAAGACTCCGTGGACGTCTCGGCCAACTGTACGATTTTCGACTTGGCCTTAGACAAAAGGTTGGCAACAGGACAGGCTTCAACAGTAGCCGTTGGAGATTTGGTGAACTTCGAGATTACAGTCTATAACCAAGGTTCGATTACGGCTACGGGCATTCAAATCACGGATTATGTAGATACGACAAAGTTCGATGCGTTTTCAGTGACCGATAACCCATCCGGGACGACAACGGGCAGCGTGACGTTGCCATATTCGTGGAGTGCAGGCGGGGTAGCGACGATCAC
Organism: Rhodothermia bacterium; assembly: GCA_017303715.1. Classification (GTDB taxonomy): domain Bacteria; phylum Bacteroidota; class Rhodothermia; order Rhodothermales; family UBA2364; genus UBA2364. The sequence continues at coordinate 52,810 of JAFLBZ010000013.1, forward strand.
AGGCTCCTTGACGGCAAACCAAAATTTGAAACTGCCCGTTAAACTCCGAATCAAAGCAGGCGCAACCGGAACGGCAACAAACACCGCTGAAATCAGTGCCGCCACAGGTGGAACCGATATAGACTCCACTCCTGACGGTACGAATGGAAATACAAGTGGGGAGCAAGCCCCAAATCTTGAAGATAACCAAATTGGAGAGAATGGAACTGGTGCGAATGATGAAGATGACCATGACCCAGCCAGTGTGACGGTCGCAGCCTCGTGCGTTATCAATACGCCCACCGTTACCCCAACCTGTAATGACAATGGTACGTCCAGCGATCCGAGCGATGACACCTTCACGTTTACGATCTCGACAACGGCAACAAATGGCGGCACAAGCTACAAGGTGGACAAGATCAGCCCCGCACCAACAGCAACCGTTTTTGCAACTGTGAACTATGGTGCAACGAGCGCGGCGAGTTCTGCCTTCCCAATTTCCGGTGGCAACCTCACGCTCACCCTAACGGACAATACGACCACAACGTGTTCGCTCACACCGGTTACGGTAACGGCTCCGCCCACGTGTTCGAGTGTTGTGCCAACGGCCGATCTGGAACTGACGAAAACCTCCAGTAGTCCTGTGGTGCGTCCGGGAGATACCCTCACCTATACCCTCACATTGGTGAACAAAGGCCCCGGCACAGCCAATGGTGTTGTGGTGCGGGATGTGGTTCCCGCCGGATTAACCTTTGTAAGTGCCACCACTGCAACGGGTTCGTACAGCAATGCAACAGGACTTTGGACGGTGGGCAATATCGCCCCCGGAACCTATACCCTCACGATTAATGTGACGGTGAACTAAGCCAGTTCTTTCAATAGCCTAAACCGCAAAAAGCCTCGTAGCCCTAAAAACTACGAGGCTTTTTTTTATGGTTGTAATTGGGTGGGTTATGGGTAAATCAACCAATTACCATCATATTTTACACGGCCACCAAGAATGCCAGAAGAAATTGATGGCCCCATCGGGTCAGGATCTTCCCATCTTCAATTCAGTTGTGTTCTCCGTCATGGCTAAAGAATTGGTACTCATATTGCCGCCCTAAAGGACTGAGTTAAAGTTTTGCTTAGCTTGATGTCTTCTCGCTTATGGGCGACGTTGCCACCACCATCGGCATTGGCTGTGACAAATCAGGACAAAGCTCCATCGGTGCGACTTTTTAATACAAATTCGTAAGGCACGTTGTCTTCAAGGCGTTCTACCCTTCAAACAGCGCCAAAAGGGCGGTTTCGTCTAATACGGGGATTTGAAGTTTGTTCGCTTTTTCCAGTTTTGAGCCTGCATTTTCGCCTGCCACCAGTGCGTCCGTTTTTTTACTCACGCTATCGGTCACTTTTCCGCCTGCTTGTTGAATACGTTGTGCGGCTTCGGTGCGACTCATGGTGGGCAAGGTTCCGGTAATGACAAAGGTTTTTCCAGAGAGGGGTAAGTCTGTTGTTTTGGGCAATGGGGCTTCATCTGGTAGCCGTTCTGTGCGTACACCAGCATTCTTAAGGGCTTCTATCAACAATTGATTCTGTTGTATTTGACCCCATGAGGCAATGCTTTCCGCGATTTTTGGCCCAATCCCTTCAATTTTTTGTAAGTCCTCGGAAGTGGCGGCAAGAAGTTCTCCTAACGTAGCAAAATATGGAACCAAAAGTTGGCCTGTAGTCTGCCCGACAAACCGAATCCCAAGCGCCCAGATGAGCCGCGCCAAGCGTCGGTTTTTCGAGGCTTCTATGCCATCCAATAGGTTTTGGGCTTTTTTATCCGCAAAAGCAGGCAGATCCAGTAAGTCTTCTTTTTTTAAGTGGTATAGATCGGGCAGAGACTTTACCAAGCCTTTTTCGACCAAAAGTGCCGCCATTTTACCTCCTAATCCCTCAATATCCATGGCTTCGCGGCTCGTAAAATGTTCTATGGCAGCCGTAAGTTGTTCCGGCGTATTGGTGAGGGTGGTATAATAATCCGCCTCGCCGGCAAAGCGTTGAACTGGAATTCCTGCTTTTTCACACGCTTGTTTAAAGTCCCAAGCGTGTTCTGTTCCTGCACGCGCCTCGGTGATGGCCTGTACCACTTGTGGGATCACATCTCCTGCACGTTTTACCAAAACCGTATCGCCGATTCGGATGTCGCGGCTGGTGATGTAGTCTTCGTTGTGTAATGTAGCCCGCGATACCACCACCCCCCCGATAGAGACAGGCGAGAGAATGGCTACTGGTTTTACGACGCCCGTTCGTCCAATACTTAATTCAATGTTTTCTAAGCGTGTGGTTACTTCAAGAGACGGGAACTTATACGCAACGGCCCACCGTGGTGCATTGGATACAAATCCGAGTGTTTGTTGATGGTCAAAACGGTTTATTTTAATCACCAAGCCATCAATTTCGTAGTCTAACGTTTCCCGATTCTCTGTCCAATACGAGATCAGTTTTGTAACCTCTGCAAGGTTCAAGCATTTTTTACGGTGTGGATTTATTGGAAATCCCCAGTCTTCTAATTGCTGCTCCATCTCGAAAAGTCCCCGTGGCAATTCGCCCGAAACAGGCCCAATGCCATAGCCAAAAAAACTAAGGGGGCGCTTGGCCGTCAGTTTAGAATCCAACTGTCGCAAACTTCCGGCAGCTCCATTTCTGGGGTTTGCTATTAAAGGTTTTTGTGCCTCTGCTAATCGTTTATTCAATTTTTGGAAATCGGACTTACGCATATAAACCTCGCCTCGCACCTCGATCTGCTCTGGAACTGGTGGTAAATTTGTCTTCTGTAAAGCGGGAATGTGCAGCGGGATATTGCGAATAGTTTTAATGTTTTCGGTCACATTTTCCCCTGTTTGTCCATCACCGCGCGTGGCTCCAGTCACCAAAAAGCCATTTTCGTACGTCAAAGCAATGGCCAATCCATCAATTTTAAGTTCTACAAGCAGTTCTGGCTGGGTTTCTCCAAAAGTGGGCAACAACCCTTTAACGCATCGGTCGTACCAAGCCCGCAAATCGCCTTCCGAGAACACATTACCGAGGCTCAGCAAGGCTTGTGGATGCTGGTGCTTCTGGAAGCCCTCTAAAACAGCGCCACCGACACGCTGTGTGGGCGAGTCTGGCGTTCTTAGCGCCGGAAATTGGTTTTCTATCGCCTGTAAAGCCCTGAACAAGCGGTCGTATTCGGCATCCGCAATAAGGGGTTTGTCTAAAACATAATATTGATGTCCGTGCGCCAGAAGTATCGGACGCAATTCCTGTGTAAGCCCTTTGGCTTCTTCGGAAGAAAGATGTTGTATCTCCAGTGTGGCCATGCGGCCTAAGAGTGCGGAAGTTTTTAAAGCCAAATTTTGCATAACACTTGTATAAAAGCATAACACTTGTATAAAAAAAGCGCAGAACAAGATGTCCTACGCTTGGTTTGTATTTGCCAAAGTCTTATTGACCAAGCAGTTTGGTAATGGCTTCTCGGTCGAGAGTCGCCACTTGGAGGGTGTCTGCTCCCGGTATTGCAAATGCCTTACCGTTCACCATGATGCGGGCATTTTTGAGACCGCCTTCCAACTTAAGGGATTGCCTCACATACACGGGCTGGTTTTTAAACTTCACGGCCAATGTGTCCCCCAATTCAACCCAAACGGGGAAGCGCGGCTTGGTATCCGGTGTTAACTTCATACCAGAAATGGGCTTATCTACCGAGACAATAGAGACCATAAAGCTATCGGGAAGTGCGGATTTGGAAGCAGGCTTGGGCTTGGTCGTGTCTGTTGTAGCGGCGCCTGTATTCGTCGTAGTTTGGTCTGTGGTAACGGATTCGTTCGTAGGTAGCAAACTTCCACCATCTGCGGCTTTCCATTCGCTATAAATAAACCACACAAAAACAGTTAAGACAGCAACGACGGCAAGGGGAACCAACACTTTAAACCAGTTGATACCATCAGAGTCCGATTCCAAACTCCGAATTGGCGGTGAAGGAGGGCGGATGCCACGGGTGTCGTCAAAAACAATGGGTTGCGCTTTGGGAGCGGCTTTGGAGGTGGTGTCAGGGTCTTTTACGGGTGGAGGAGAAAAGGTTAATTTGATCGGTTCTTTTGGAGCCTCTGTCTCCGTTAAGGGTACACTTTCCGAGGATGAGTCCGTTTTCGTAGCGGGTGGTGTTGGTGGGATTTCTGCTTCAACCAATGTCTTTGGAGGTGCGACTACCTTGGGTTCGACTTGCGCCAATGAGGTTTCGGTAGGTGCTGTGATATTGGGTGCATTTTCCTGACGGGTTTTTGGGGTTTTTCGCGTTTTTTGCGCTACCGTCTTTTCTGTTGTAGGCTGTTCTTTGGAAACTTCTGGTTTTGGAGCCGCCTCAATAAGGGTTTTGACGTTCTCGGCAGGTGCTACTGGTTTGTTTTGGGGTTTGGCACCACTGCTTGTAGCAGAACGCACCACCACAGATTCTGGATTGATAAAGCCCTTTAATGCGCCGGAGTATTGCCCTTGGAGCATTTCATCTAAACTGGCGGCGGCCACCTCTTTTGGCACATTGAGTGCGTCGGCCAAGGTTCGGACAAAAGCCTTCAGGTAAACGGTGTTAAACCGTGGATGACCAAGAAGCGCACTCCGTTCAAATTCCTCAAGGATGTCAGCCGTCACCAAGGTGATCCGGCTTAAGTCTGCAATGGAGACGTTTCTGGATTCCCGAATTCGCCGAAAGTCATCGGCAAATGCATTTCGGGTGCTGTTTTCCGGCTGATCCATATTTAACAAGGTGGGGTCTTGATTGATTAAAAGGTGGGATGCACGTTTAGCGTCAATATAAAATAAAAAAACCTCGACATAAAATAAAAAAAGCCCGACCCCAAAAACAGGATCGAGACTTTTTATCGGGTCGGGAAGACAGGATTTGAACCTGCGGCCCCCAGCACCCCATGCTGGTGCGCTACCGGACTGCGCCACTTCCCGTTCTAAAGATTTGTAAAATACGGCAGCAAGGCACACGGCGCAAGACAAGGATGTTGCTTTGACGTTGATTTCATGTGCGGAGCCGTTATGCGGTCAATGAAGGTTTCCCCAAACACGGATGGATTCTTCGACATCACGCACCATACCTTCCGTACCTATGTAAATTGGGGTTCTTTGGTGTAAGGTTTGGGGTTTGATTTCTAAAATGCGGCGGTGTCCGTCGGTAGCACGTCCTCCGGCTTGTTCAATTAAGAATGCCATCGGATTGGCCTCGTACATGAGCCTGAGTTTACCGGATGGGCTACGGGTATCCGCTGGATAGATATAGACGCCCCCTTTTATCAGATTTCGGTGAAAATCTGCTACGAACGATCCAATATAACGAGAGGTGTAAGGACGTGTACCGTCTGGGGCTTCTTCTTGTACCCATTTGATGTACTTTTTGAGGCCAAGGGGCCATGAGTGATAGTTGCCTTCATTAATCGAATAGATTTTGCCGAGGTCTGGGACGCGCATGTTGGGATGGGACAGGATAAACTCGCCAATAGAGGGGTCTAACGTAAAACCGTTTACACCACTTCCGGTAGTATAGACCAACATCACGGAAGAGCCATAGAGGATGTATCCAGCGGCGATCTGGTTGACGCCGGGCTGAAGGGCGTGCTCCAATTCAGGGTGTTCAACCCCATCAGGAAGTCGGAAAATGCTAAAAATCGTTCCGATGGAGACATTTACATCAATATTCGCAGAGCCGTCTAAGGGATCCATTAGGACGATATATCGGCCTGCTTTCTCTCCATTTGAGGGGCGGATGGGAATGGCTTCGGCATGTTCTTCCGACCCTATCATGCAGCATTCCCCGCCTCGTTCTAAGGCTTTAACAAATTCCTCGTGTGCAAGGCGGTCTAATTTCTGCTGAATTTCGCCTTGAACGTTGGTTTCGCCTGAGCTACCTAAAATGTCCACCAATCCTGCACGCCGAACATCTCGTTGGACAACCTTTGCGGCAATACTGATATCACGGATAAGGCGAGAAAAAGCGCCAGTAGAACCACGAACAGCATCTTGGCGATCCACAATGAATTGCTCAAGCGTAAGGAGACGATTAGTACTCATAAGAATTTGGAGAAAAAAGACTATAAAGAACCGGAAGCGCTTCCGAATTATTTTCCGATAGGATAGTGTAGTTGAGGATAACGATTGGTCAAGATTTTGACAAATTGGCGTGTATTTTGGGCAATCTGTGTCGGGCTTTCGGCCATATCTGTGATGAGCCTTGATAGGTCATTTGGTAGATCAACGTCATACCATTCGGGTAAAATGGTCACGGTGGCGTCGGTCTCCTCCATGCGCCCCAATGTTTGTTCAAATACATCTGGATGGCTATAGGTCATGTTTTCAAAGACCTCTGGGTACCACTCGTTCATACCCAAAAGATAGTAGCCTCCGTCATCCGTTGGGCCGATCACCATGCTATACCTATCTTTTAGGGCCTCGAAAGCCATTTCTAAAAACGTAGTGGGAAGGGTTGGGTGATCTGTTCCAATAATTGCAATGCGTTCGTATCCGGCTTTGAAGGTTTCCAGAAAAGCAAACAACATGCGTTCTCCTAAGCCCTTTCCTTTTTGGTGAAAAACACGCACACTTTCGGGCAACCATTCGGGTGGAATGTTTCCGGGTGGAGCTACATACAGCCGGATGTCGGCTCCCAATGTGGCGTATTGTGCCAGTGCATCTTTGAGGAAAGCCGTATAAAGGTCTGCTGCTTCTTCTGAGGTAAGTAATGTGGTTAACCGTGTTTTGACGGCTCCGGGTATAGGTTGTTTCGCAAAAACAAGGAGTGCGGTTTGCAAAGGATTATGGATTTAAGGGGTGAGGAAAGCCGTTAAAGCCTCATTGAGCGTGGGACACCAAGCACCCGACGTGCCAAATGCCTTGGCAGACGCCTCGAAGTGTGTCGCCCAGTCCGGGTACTCTTCGGTGTCATAAATTACATTGTGCCAAAGCCCTACCAAAACGCCATTATAACGTTTGGTAAGGTCTAACCAGTATTGGGTTCGTTCTATTGCCTCATGTGTGTTCAGGTTTCGGTATTGCATGAGTGTTGTATCGTGAAGACAAAGGGGCATTTCCCAAACCGAGGTGACCTCGTTTTTGCACAAATCAAAAAGACGGAAAGGCAAGCAAGTCCCATTCCTGAAGCCATCCCGATCCACAAAGCTCATGCCGGCATCTAACCTAAAGCCGTTTTTTTGTTGAAGTTGGGGCGTATGGCCATGATCCCACCGGAGATAATGTTGGCGTACACTGGTGACTTTTGTGGGTGCATTTTGGCGGATATTCTCGGTTTCTTTTTGGAAATATGCCGGATGTGCATGGGTGAAATAAGCGGGGTGCAAGCCAATTTCATGTTTTGCACGAACAATTTTTTGGAATAAGTTTTGTATTGCAGGTGCATGGAGTGGGTAATAATGGTCTTCTGGTGCATTCGCGCCGCCTTTGAAAAACCATGTCGCCTTTAGGTTCCACCGCTCGTCCACGTCCAGAAGTCTCCACAACCCTTTCTCATAGCCATCCATTCTCTGGAACAAAGCGGCTTTTGGTCTTTTTTCTTTCCACCAACGCCGCAGCGTCCATTTGTACAGATGGTCTATATCGTGTGTCATACAGGCCGCAAAGGGATGGCCTAGCCAATCTACTTTACCTGTATGTAGCCCCCTTTGGTGCATTTTGGATTGGAGGTAAAGGCGGTATTCATCTGCAAATGGCAGCGGCTCAACGCCCCATTTAGCCTGAAATGAGGTGTCGTACCGTAAACGGCCATGCACATCTCGCTCTTTAAGAAGACGGGATTGAACATCTGCCAACCAGAAAAAGGCCGAAGATACCACGTCGTATTGTTGTTCATGCGTATAAACAACTGGAACGACCCGATAATGGAGGTCGCGTAAACGCATGTTTGGCAGGTCATCTTCTGGCCAAATATAAGGAAGGTGCAAGACATCGGGAGAGGTTTGGGGTTGAGTACCGTAATACAGTCCTTTGTTAAGGTCTTCTCGGTTATGCAAAAAGACCGGACGGCATTTAAGCGGTTTTAAAAGCATCTCAAAGGCAAATTGTGCTTGCGCTTTACGCTTTTCGGGAATCTCTAAAAAAATGGAGATGGGCGTCATAGAACCATTATTAGAAAATTTACCGCGATTTTTAGGTGCGGTTCATCCAAAGGTCTTACTTTTGAAGAACAAGTTACGCTTTTTAATCCCACAAAACCCTAACAAGTTATGGTGATCCGCATCGTCCGTATGACCTTTCAGCCCGCATCAGTTCAAGATTTTTTGACCCTTTTTCAGGAAATCTATCCCGTTATCCGTCAAATGCCCGGATGTCGGCACTTGGCTTTATGGCAAGATGTGGAAAACCCATCGGTTTTTAGCACCTATAGCCATTGGGAAACGGCAGAAGACCTCGAAAGGTATCGGCAGAGTGAATATTTTAGACGCACTTGGACCCAAACCAAAACCTTCTTTGCAGCATCACCACAAGCTTGGAGCCACATGCAAACCCATCCTCATCCGCAAGAAGGCGTATAAATTCGGGAACATCGTCTTGTTTTCTGTATTATAGTTGTCTCTAATCACAAAGACCCACCTGATATTACACGTTTTAATCCAATGATTGCATGATGGCCGGAATGGAAAATCCCTTTGAAGCGTCCGAAAACATGGGCAATGTAGGCTTGTACCCCTATCTTATGCCATTGGTTTTTTGGTTGTCTTTTGCCATTGGGGTAATGGCGATCCTTCTTTTCTTGAAGTTAGGGATTTATGGCTTGCCAGCGCTCTTTATAGCCCTATTTGTTCAGGTATGGGTTTTGGCGATAAACGAAATGTCTGGATTCCCAAGAGATCCAGACGGATTTCTTCGGGAACAGTTCCGAAATGGGTATTTTTTTATTCTTGTGTTAATGCTGGTCTTGCTGTTTTTTACCAGCATTATGGCCTTGATGGGGAATTAACCGCTATGGTTGGCGCGTTTTTTGATACCAAATCCGTTACCCGTTCTTACGCAGGAACGTCTTAGGTAATAGATCTTTGGTGATAAGCGCTATGGACTTCTCTTCATAACATCGAAATTGTTTTTGCGCATGTATGAACAAACCGCTTCTTTGGTTCAACAACTAAAAGCACGCCTATTAGCAGTTGCTCGGCGGCTTACATTGGCACATCTATTTTATGGTTTGCTTCTGATTCTTGTAGCCGGAGGCAGTATTTGGTTGTTCTTAACGGCCTTAGAAGCATGGTTGTGGTTGCCTACGGTACTGCGAACGGGGCTTTTGGTGTTGTTTTGTCTGGGATTGGTGGCTGGGATTGGGTGGTATCTTATTCGTCCTTTGGTACAGCCTCCCGATGAAGCGACGGTTGCCAAGCGGATTGGCGAACGCTTCCCAGAAGTATCGGATCGTCTTACGAACTTGCTTCAACTCTCTGCCGGACGCCATTCCGATGCGCCCAATCCGTTGCTAAATGCGGCAGTGGTACGGCTCAGTAACGAAGTAGCGGCGGTTCCTTTTGAACAGGTGGAGAACTTTGGACGCTCCAAAAAAATGAGCAAATGGCTCTTGGCTCCGTTGTTGGCTTTGGGCTTGTTTTTGGGTATTGCGCCGCAGTCGTTTCTCTCGGCTACGGAAAGGTTGCTTTCTCCGGGTAAAGCCTTCGAGCCGCCCGCTCCTTTTAGATTTGTGGTTGAGCCGGGCAATGCCAAGGTGGTCAAAGGTGCTTCTTTACCCATCAATGCCCGCACGTATGGCACATTGATGCCCATCCAAGCAAGCCTCGAAATGGGCTTAAGTGGAGAAACCCATACCGATAACATCCCACTTTCGGCCAATGCAGAAGGCCGTTTTCAGCATCAACTGACGAATATCCGTCAGACAACACGCTACCGCTTGGTTTCCGATGGCATCGCAAGCCCTTGGTACACAATCGAGGTCTTGGAACGCCCAACAGTTCGTAGTCTTCAAGTCGCCATTAATCCACCTGGATATTCTGGGCTTGGTAGCCAAACATTAGACACCAATGTAGGTGATGTGGTTGGCTTGCCGGGGACTTTGGTCAACCTTCAGTTGAAACTCAACCAGCCGGATATTTCCGAAGCCAATATCCTCTTTGACGATGGTGAACATGTACCGCTTACGATTAATGGCGACGAAGCACACGGTGCGTTTAATATCCGAAAAGACGGAAGCTATCAGATATTGCTACGGAATGCGCAGCAAATCACCAATGAAAATACCATTACCTATGCCATTTCTACTATGCGGGATGCGCCACCAAGTGTGGTTATCGTCCAGCCGGCAGATAACGAGACCATGAGCGAGTCTCAGCGGGAATTGGTGGTGGCACGGGTAACAGATGACTATGGGTTCTCTAAGGCGTCTTTGTGTTGGCGTTTGGCGGAACGGATTGATGGCCAAACCATGCAAGAAAGCCGTTGCTTAGGCTTGGGGGTTAAAGGCCGCGAGTTGGATCAAGAGTTGGCCTATGAGTGGCTTATTCCTGAATCTACGGGGCTTGAGCTACGAGAAGGCGATGTGATCGAGTACTTTGTTCAGGTGTGGGACAATAATTCTGTTGCGGGTTATCAATCTGCACGGAGCGCTATTTTTACCCTTCGGATTCCATCCCTCACGCAACAGTACAAAGAACTGGAAGAAAAATCGGACAATATTGAAGATCAGATGCAGAACATGCAGAATGAGTCCTCTGACATGAACCAGATGTTTAAAGAACTCCAGCAACAACTCCGGCAAAAACAAGCACCTGAATGGAACGATGAGCGAAACCTGCAACGTCTGATGGAAAACAAACAACAGATGGAAAATCGGGCGCAAGAACTAAAGGATCAGATCCAAGAGTTGAACGACCAAATGCAGGAGCAGAACTTGGTCAACGAGAAAACCTTAGAGATGTTTAGAGAATTGGAGCGGATTGCCGAGGAGATCAAAACGCCAGCTTTGCAAGAGGCCCTTCGGAGGTTACAAGAAGCCATGAAGCAAATGAATCCGCAGCAAATGGAACGTGCTATGGAGGAGTACAAAAATGCCGAGCAGCAAATGCGCCAACGTTTGGAGCGGCTTAAGGAACTGTATAAACAACTTAAGGCAAATGCGAAATTGGATGAATTGGCCAATAAAGCAGAGCAGATGGCCGAAAAGCAAGAAAAACTTTCCGAACAAATGAATGAAATGCAAAAAGATGGAAAGTTGGATGCAAAAGAGCAACAAGACTTGAACCAAATGGCCGAGCAACAACAAAGAAATGCGCAAGAAATGAAGGAGATGGAGGCGCAAATGGGCGAGTTGAACAAGGACATGCAGGAGATGAAAACTGGCCCAAAAGAGGAGATGAAGGAGATGAATAGCGAGGCGCAGCAAGACAAACTCTCTAATAAAATGGAGCAGAATAAGGAGCAGATGAAGGAGCAGAAGATGCAGCAGGCCAAGCAAGGGCAACAACAAATGAAACAGCGTTTGCAACAAATGGCGCAGCAAATGCGGGCGATGCAAGAGCAACAACAGGAACAACAAGTACAGCTCAATATAGAAGCCCTTCGTCGCGTATTGGACGATGTCCTGACGCTCTCGCAAGAGCAGGAAAATCTCCGAAACACAACCGGAAGGCTGCAAGGGGATAATCCGAGGCTACGCCGAATCGCACAACAACAATCCGAACTTCGCGATGGTCTGAAAATTGTTTCGGATACGCTACTTACCCTTTCTAAGCGTATTCCTAAAATGAATGCCAAAATCCAGACCGAAGCCACACGTGCACAAGGGGAAATGAGTCAGGCGGTGGGGATGGTTACCGAAAGACAAGTGGGTATGGCCACCGGAAGCCAAAAGGCCGCAATGACCCACCTGAACGAATTGGCCTTGTTGCTTTCCGAATTACTAAGCCAAATGCAGGCCCAAGCGGGTCCGGGGTCTATGTCTATGCAGCAAATGATGGACATGCTCCAGCAAATGTCTAACCAACAACAACGGCTAAACCAACAAATCCAACAATTGCTCAATGAAATGCAGGGAGACCGGATGAGCCAAAGCCAACAAGAACGCGCCAGCCAAATCTCGCAACAACAGCAGGCCATCAAACAACAATTAGACCAGATGATGCGCAATCCAGAGTTTAACCAAAAAGTTCTGGGGGATATGAAGCGCGTTTCCGATGATATGGATGAGACCATTCGAGAACTCAAAAACCGGAATGTTACACGGCAAACCACGTATCGGCAAAACCAAATCTTATCCCGCCTGCTCGAAGCGACACGTTCCTTAAATACCAGAGGACGGGAGGAAAAACGCCAGAGCGAACGCGCAAAAGAGCGTAGCAACACTTCGCCCATGCAATTAAGGTCGCAAGACCGTGCAACACAAATCCGGCGCGATCTTATTCGGGCGATTGAAACAGGTTATGCACCAGATTATGAACGTCTAATCCGAAAATATTTTGAATTGATGCAACAAAGCAAATAAAACAGAGCATATAGAGGTGAAAGGGCTGTTTCTGATAATGAAATAGCCCTTTTTGTTTCTCCAAAGCAAGTGTTTGCACTTATTCTTAGGGTCATCGAATCATGTAACAACTCACGAGATTGAGTATATCTTGGTTTTATAATGGTTTGCTCCAGCCTTTAACGCACAACCCAGCCGCAGCGAGGCGCATCTTCGTAGAGACCTCGTTCTCAACGCACGGAAAAGCCCCATAGGGGTGGTATCTTCGTAGAAGTTCATTTCCAATGCACGATGTTGTCTTAAGAAAATTCCTCTTGCATCAGGGAGGTCTTGCGGAATTGAAGGCTTAAAATATGGTTGTGACAATTTTGACATACTTTATCTGGACTTATGAAGATGCTCCTAAACCACTTTTGTCAATTCTGTTCGTTTCTTACATACAAGAAATTGATACAAAACCAGACAAATAAACCCCCAACGCCATGAACATCAACCCGAATATTGCTGTAAATGAGAACGGATTTGTTTTTAATGCCGAACGAGGCGACTCTTTTTCGGCAAATCCTATCGGTGCAGAAATCATACGCTTGCTGAAAGAAGGAAAAACCATTTCTGAAATAGAAACCCATATTGGTGAGCGCTATGATGTGGGAGCCGCCACAGTAGAGAAAGATGTGAAAGACTTTTTGATGATGTTACGCCAATTCCAAATTTTGGAGGCCATATGAGCAAGCCACTTTATACCATTGCTGTTACCGGCTTGAATGCCATAGACAGCCCGGGGCCAGGGATTTCCGTGATAAGAGCGTTGCGGGAAAGCCACTGTTTTGATGTACGTATTGTGGGATTAGCATACGAAGCCTTAGACCCCGGAATTTATATGGGCGAATGGGTGGATGTTGCCTATCAAATCCCTTACCCGTCAAACGGACATCACATTTTATTAGACCGTTTGGCCGTGATACACGAGCAAGAACAAATAGACCTTGTAATCCCAACACTGGATGCCGAAATTATTGGTTTTATTAAACTTAAATCAAGTTTAGAAGAGATGGGCATTCGGACTTTTTTGCCTACGTTATCCCAGTTTGAGGCACGATTAAAGCACAATCTTAACCAATATGGTGAAGCGTATAACATTCTAGTGCCACACTCGGAGACGGTCTTTTCACTATCCGAGGTAAAAAAAGCCCTTCAGAATTTTGAATATCCGGTGGTCGTGAAAGGAAAATTCTACGAAGCCTATACCGCCTATTCGGAGGCCGAAGCGATTCAGTCCTTCTATAAACTAACGGCAAAGTGGGGTGCGCCGATTATCCTTCAAGAGCACATTACAGGACAAGAATTAAACGTAACGGCACTGGGTGATGGTAAGGGGAGGTTGACGGGTGCGGTAGCCATGCGAAAAACCTTCATTACGCAAGCCGGAAAAGCATGGGCGGGTATCTCTATCCGTGATACCGCCCTGATTAGCCTCGCCGAGCGGGTGATGAAAGAAACAAAGTGGGCGGGTGGTATGGAGTTGGAACTGATCAAAGAGGAAAAAACGGGAAACGTTTACCTCATAGAGATTAATCCCCGATTTCCGGCTTGGGTCTATCTCTCGGTGGCATGTGGCCAAAACCACCCAGAGGCGCTTGTTCGGATGGCCTTCGGGGAAGAACTTACTCCCATGCAAACCTATGAGGCGGGAAAAATGTTTATCCGTTATGCCTTTGATATGGTTTGCGAACTGTCCGACTTTGCTGCTTTTTCTACACAAGGCACCTTGGAGCATCAGCCTAAATTACAGGCATTTTATTGGTAAATCTGCTCCGAAAATAAAAAATTGCGTCTAAACTATTTAAAATACACCTCCATGACCAAACTTAAATATGAACGTCCGGCAATTCGGATGCTCAACAGCATGATCACTCAGAAATTTGGCGCATCGCCGGGTTTTAAACCTTTTACCCATATAGATGGTGCGGCAGTGAACGATTTGATGGCAGCGTATGGCTCCCCGCTGTTTGTGATCTCGGAGCGGACGCTTCGTAAAACCTATAAAGCGGCTTATCGGGCATTTTCTACGAGATACCCGAAGGTGCAATTTGCATGGTCTTACAAAACGAATTACCTCGATGCCGTTTGCCAAGTTTTCCATCAAGAAGGTTCGTGGGCCGAGGTGGTCTCTCGCTTCGAGTTCGATAAAGCCCTTCAAAATGGTGTTCCGGGTAGTAAAATCATTTTTAATGGCCCAGACAAAACCGAGGACGACCTACGCGCAGCAGTTCAGGAAGGTGCAATGATCCACATAGACCACTTTGACGAATTGTACGCCTTAACGGACGTCGCTACGAAGGTCGGAATACGACCCAAAGTGGCCATACGGGTGAACATGGATACAGGAATCCAGCCCATGTGGGATCGGTTTGGGTTCAATTATGAGTCGGGACAAGCATTGGAAGCCATCGAGAAGATCATGGAAACGGGTAAAATGGAACTGGTTGGCCTGCATTGTCATATCGGTACGTTTATGCTTTCGACCGATGCGTATCGGGTTGCTGCGGAGAAACTCTCCAAGTTGTCACTTCTCATTCACGACACATACGGCCTGCACCTTTCTTATTTAGACCTTGGAGGCGGATTTGCCACAAAGAACACCTTACGCGGTGCATACCTCAATGGGGCAGATGCTGCACCGTCCTTTCATGATTATGCCGAGGCCATTTGCGATACATTGTTAAATGCGGGCTTCCCAAAGGCACATTTACCCACGTTGATACTGGAAACGGGAAGGGCTTTGGTGGATGATGCTGGTTACCTACTTGGATCGGTTATCGCCAATAAGCGGCTTTCTGATGGGCGTAGGGCCACGATTTTGGATTTCGGGGTGAATATACTTTTTACCGCGTTTTGGTACGAACACACCATTTCCCCGGCACAACCATGTAGTCAGTATGGGGAGGATACCATTTTATACGGCCCTCTGTGTATGAATATAGATGTTGTCCGCGAACATGTTAAACTCCCACCGCTTAATCGTGGAGACCAAGTGGTGGTTCACCGTGTGGGTGCGTATAACATGACACAATGGATGCAGTTTATCACCCTGCGGCCCAATGTGGTGATGCTTGATATGGAGGGTAAACCCCATTTGATTCGAGCTGCAGAGACCTTGGAACATCTCTCGCACAACGAATTAATGCCAGAATATTTGTTGGAAATGGTTCATTGACCTTAACGCCGGAACGTACCATGATGCAAGTGCCTACTTCAAAACGTCGGATAGATGGACGGTTTTGGTTAGAAAGTACTTTAAACAGCTATGGCCAGTTGTTTTTCTCCCAAAACCGTTTCCTCTCGGTATTGGTCTTGGCAGCTTCGTTCACCAATTGGGAGGTTGGGCGTTGGGGGCTTCCGGCCATTTGGTTGACGCACGGTCTTGCGTGGTTGGCCGGTTTCGATAAAGCCTTGATTCGTGGTGGAATGCTCGGCCTGAATAGCCTTTTAGTGGTGTTCGGGCTTTCTACCTTGTTTCAACCGAATTTGCCATTTGTTGGCTTGTTGTTGGCGGCTTGTGTGTTTACGCTCGTCGCTGGTGTGGCTTTGCACTATGGCCTATCTCATTGGGAAATTCCCATGTTGAGCCTGCCATTTGTTCTGGGTATTTGGATGATGGAGTTGGCGTCGCGCCAGTTTACGGCATTATCGCCAAGTACAGGTTCTATTTACACTCTTAACGAATTGTATAAATGGGGTGGTAGTAGCCTTGTTGGGGCATACGAAGCATTCCAAACCATACAACTTCCTATTCTCATAGAAGGTTATTTGCGCTCGTTGGCGGCTATTTTATTCCAGAGCAATTGGGTGGCAGGTCTCTTGATTGCACTTGGGTTGCTTGCCGCATCTCGGATTTTATTTTCGCTCTCTGTGCTTGGCTTTATACTAGGATATGGTGCGCAAGGGCTATTGGGAATGGATCTTGCGGCGTTGAATTATGGCGCATTAGGATTCAATTATGTTTTAACCACCCTTGCGCTGAGTGGGTACTTCTTTATCCCGAATGTCCAGAGTTACGGGCTGTCGGCGGCAGTTATCCCTTTGGTTATGACGCTGAATGCCGGTCTTTCCGAGTTGAATCATTTGGTTCAATTGCCTATTTATTCGTTACCTTTTGCTCTCGCTACTGGATTTGTCATCTACGTGACCAAGTTCTCCTCTCGTACCCATGCACTTATTCCAGTGTACGCACAGCAGCCTACACCAGAAGCAAACTTATACAGCGACCAAAATCAGAAGCAACGGTTTAAGGGATTTGTTTGGCATCAAATTTCTTTGCCCTTTTTTGGAACATGGCGGGTGTCACAGGGGCATAATGGCCGTATTACCCATCGCGAACATTGGCAATATGCTTGGGACTTTGACCAAACCGATGCCGAAGGAAGAACCTTTGAATTTCCCGGACTGAAGTGTGAGGATTTTTATTGCTATAACCTGCCCGTACTCGCTCCGGCGGCAGGAACGGTGGTAGAAGTACAAGATCACGTCCCCGATAACGAAATTGGGGACATAAACCTTGCACAAAATTGGGGAAATACCGTAGTGATTAAGCACACTGAAGGTCTTTATACCAAATTAAGCCACTTGAAGATTGGTTCCATTTGTGTTCAAAAGGGAGAAATTGTCCAAGTAGGCCAACGACTTGGAGTCGTGGGTAATTCTGGACGGTCACCTGAGCCGCACCTCCATTTTCAGGTACAAGTCACGCCATATATCGGCGCATATACTTTTCCATACCCGATTGCAGCCTATTTGGTTCATACAACCGATGGCCTAATATTGCATCAATACGACTTTCCCAAAGAAGGGGACGTTGTGTCGTCCGTTCATACCGATGCGGGCTTATTGGAGGCGTTTACCTTCGTTCCCGGACAAACTGTGAACTTCCAATGCACGAATAAAGTAGGCATAGATACAGAGGTGACATGGTTGGTGGAAACGGATGCTTGGAATAAAACGTGCTTCCGCGATGTAGCAAAAGATGCCCGCGCTTACTTTATCCAAGATGGTACGATGTTTTATTTCACCCAGTACGAAGGGGACACAACCAGTGCGTTGTTTGCGTTTTACATGGGCTGCTATAAAGTGCTTTTGGCACATTACCCAAATTTAGAGGTCACAGATGTCTTACCTTTACACCAAGTTTGGCGGTCTGTTTGGCGGTGGTTAGCCGATTTTATCGCACCTTTTTATGTGTTTGGAGAAGCCGTATTTACTTCTCAAAACGAGTTGACCGAAGTATCTTCATCTGCTCAAGTGGTTCGTGCCTCGGTTTTACTCCGCGTTGGTAAACACAACCGTAAGAAAATGAACTTTGAAACCACCATAGAACACGGCCAAATCACAACTTTTTCTTGGCAATCCGGCGAAAAAATCCTTACCCTAAAACGTAAATAACGTCCACAAAATGTAAATGAAGCCCATTCTGAGCCTTAATAAACGATCGCGCTTCCCGCGTAGTCCCCAATTTCTGCCCCATAAATATATGTATGCCGTTCGATCTTTATTTTGCGTTTTCTTGCTATTAACGGCTATTGGAATGGCGCAAGCGCAAGAAAGCAATATGTCGTATCCCGAAATCTTAGACCAAACCGATGCCGCATTCCAGAAGGCAAACTGGCATGAGGTAATCAGGATCTGTGAAAAGGCCCTGTCGGAAGGTTCGGATTCTTTTGCAATACGACAATATCTTGGCATTGCGTATTACCGAAAAAAACAGTTCACCCAGGCGTTGCTCCATTTTAGGAAGGCAATGACGTACTTCGGATCAGAGTCAATCACTCAGGAATACCTCTATTTCACACTCCTCGCCTTGGGACGTGATTTAGAAGCAAATGATGTTGCAGTTGAAATGGAAGCTGAAGACCAAAAAAGGCTCGGCCTAAAGCTAAATCAAGTTTTGAAGTTCGTTTATGCAGAAGTCGGTACCAAACGAAGTGACTCGGAAACCGTAAAACCTATGACGTTAGCAACTTTTGGGGTGGGACATCTGGTTAGAAATAGTACACAACTGTATCATGCGGGGACGTTTATCGTTCAAGAAAATAATGGTTTACAGTATAAACAATCCCAATATTATGTTCAAGGGCGTCGGTTGGTCGCACACAATCATACGGCAGAAGCGGCCCTACACTTGTTAAAGATGGATGGACAGGCAAGCACCTATGACGTCACGCAAAGTGGTGTTTCGATGTTTGCAGGTTGGAAG
Organism: Rhodothermia bacterium; assembly: GCA_017303715.1. Taxonomy (GTDB): domain Bacteria; phylum Bacteroidota; class Rhodothermia; order Rhodothermales; family UBA2364; genus UBA2364. The sequence continues at coordinate 71,517 of JAFLBZ010000013.1, forward strand.
TGGACGCCCAAACGCTTGGAGGTTTCACCACAGTTTTCTTGGACGCGCCTTGGTACTCACCTGAAAAGCAACGGAATTACACTTAAAGATTCAAGTAGCATCACTACCCAATTTGGTTTGGGATTGGGTTATTGGCCCAAGGTAGGGGGAGGTAGAATTTGGACTGGGCTTCAAGGTGACTTAGCGTGGCATAATAACCAATCTTTTTTCTTAACAAAAGTGTGGTTGTGGACGCAGATTCTTCCTAAACTTAATCTTACGGCTTCGTATTATACCGGACAAGCCCCAATATCGGTCGAGGACAAAGCCAGTTTGTTTAACAATACTCCAGACCGTACCACCAATAAGTGGAGCCTCTTGGCCGAAATCCCGCTTAGTAAAAAAGTCTCGCTGTACGGGTTGTATCAATCCGAGCAAAAAAATACCATTCTCTTGCCATATAAATACCAAGCGATTATAACCGGAATAAAAATAAAACCATGAAACGTCTTAATAAAACCTTGCTGATCTACATATTTGGACTGTCTGTAAGCTGGTTGTTTTCCAATAGCCTTTACGCACAAGACGTGCAACAGGCTTTCAAAAGCAGTTATACCGCCGAAAACAACAAAGACTATGCTACGGCCATTTCTGCACTTAAGAGGGCCTATAACAATAGCTATGAAATGAATTTGAGGTTAGGATGGCTTCATTATTTAGAAGGTAAATACCAAGAATCCATTTCATATTATAACAAGTGTATTCTACAAATGCCGATGTCCATAGAGGCGAAGTTAGGCTATGTCCAACCCGCATATGCACTTGAAAAATGGAACGACGTGCTTCTTCAATACTTGGCTATTTTACGTATAGACCCCAATCATGCGAAGGCAAACTACCAAGCTGGTGTGGCTTATTATTACCGGAAAGACTATACGCGAGCAGAAAAATACCTTCAAAAAGTCCTTAATCTGTATCCTTTCGATTATTATAGTTTGCTCATACTGGGCTGGACGAAGTATAATCTGGGGAAAAGAAATGAGGCTAAGGTTTTGTTTAATAAGGTTTTGTTGTATGCACCGGATGACACGTCTGCAAAAGAAGGCTTGGGCCTAATTCGTTGATAGGAACTGTTTGAAAATCTGTAGCACTGCGACTTCGGTTCTCAAACAATACTTATGACTTTGGAAGTATTGACAAGAAGGCCTACAATTTTGGACACGATAGTAATGTTAGAATTAGGGATTGAGTTTACTTTTTAATGTTTCGATCTCTTGTAATAATGCAAGGTTTTTTTGGTGTTCTTGGTCTGCACGCTGTTTTTCGGCCTCTGCGCGCTGTTTTTCGGCCTCTGCGCGCTGTTTTTCGGCCTCTGCGCGCTGTTGTTGCTCCGTCAAAAGCGTTTCTTGCTCGGCCAAGCGCTTTTGTTGTTCGTTGATGATGGCTTGCTTTTTCTGCATTTCGCGGTCAAAAATCCGCTCGATTTCATCCTCGACCTCCATTTTGTCGCGGATTTCATCGCTGGCGATGGCTCGTCCAAGGCGTTGTAGCATTTTCTGGAGTAGGGCGTCTTCCACCTCACCCCGAAAATCATACTGGTGCTTGTCGGATAGGGTCTGATAAATGGGACTAAAGACCTGTAAAATCCGCTCCAATTCCGAACGGGCGTCTTTGGGTAATCTTCGCACCTGAATCACATACGAATCGTGGGTAAGCAATTCTACAAATTCATCCCGCACGTTCAAGACTTCTTGCGTGACCACATCTCGGTATTCGCGGTTAATTTTCACCACACCAGCGGGGATATTCTCCAACGGAAATCCCAAAAAGTAGATGGTAATGATGGGCAGCGCACGCTTTTCACTGGTGTCCGAGGATGTGAGAACGTTATCTTCTTTTCGGTAGTTTTCCCCTAAATACTTATGAAAGCGCGACACATCAAACGCTTTCTTGGCTTTTTGAAGCTCAATCAGCACTTTATGAAGGCTTCCATCGGCCTTGCGCACCACGGCCTTGAAGTCGAAGCGAAGGATATTGAGTCCGCCGCCTGTTTCAATGGCCGTTTCTTGTGGTTTCACTTCCAATGCCTGCACTTCCTCGCCCAAAATTGCCGAGAGCAAACCCCGTGCAATCTCCAAATCCTCCAGCAGGTATTTGAAAACAACGTCGTATAGTGGATTGGCGATAATCATGTTTAGAGAAACTTGTAAATGAAAATGATTGTTTCATGTACCTTTCTGAAGAAGGACGGTTCCAAAAATAAGCACTCCACGATCCATTTTAGCCAGAAAAACCGTACTTGAGTTTCTTCGGCCAATAGATAGACTTCGCATGAATCGCATTTGGAACCATTCCTAAAAACATTTACTTTTCTTTTTTTAACAAATTTATATTCATCATATGTACATTGCTGCTCAAAAAGTTGTTTCCATCCACTATGTTTTGACCGACGAAAACGGAACACAGATTGATGCTTCTGCTGCTGGAGAGCCTTTGCGTTATTTACATGGGAGTGGGAATATAATCTCCGGTCTGGAACAAGCGCTAACGGGTCTTACAAATGGAGACAAGAAAAAAGTGGTTGTTGCACCTGAAGCGGGCTATGGCGTTCATGTACCAGAGTTGGTTATTCCTGTACCACGTGCGCAATTTGGCGACTTTGAGCCACAAGTTGGAATGCAAGTGCAAGCCGATACGCCAGATGGCCCGATGTTGTTTACGGTAGTGGAGGCAAATCAACTGGCAGTAACTTTAGACGCCAATCACCCATTGGCTGGTGTTACCCTCCATTTCAATGTAAGCGTATCTTCCATACGTGATGCCACACCTAAGGAAATCGAGCAAGGATACCCTGAGCAAAATCTGATTACGCTTTGATGCTGGAACGCACTTGTTTGGTGCGATCAGAGATTTTCAAAATAAAAAGGTGAATCGCGTTTGCACGTATTACGCTAACTGCATTATCGAAATTCAGATATACGCTTTAAGATGTGACCCTAGTTAATGTGGATAGCCTTTTTATAAAAAAAACTTCTCGGCTTGTATAAATAGCGTATCTTGCGCGACACTAACTTGCAGTCTCACGTTCCTCATACATGCTGCAAAGCCTCATACAAGCCTACCGATTCGCTGCGGAGCGAGAAGCGTCCGATCAAGAATTTGAAGCCGAACTGGCGCGTCTGGTTCGGAGTGGGTTATTTATTGCTGGGATTCTCGGACTATTTGGCATTGTAGCGAATATGATCGGCTGGATATCAGCAGGGCTTAAAGTGACCTTATGGTATAACGTAGAAAATCCTGTCCTTTATGTGGCATTGCCAGATAAATTGCTCATCATTCTTCTGTGCCTGCTTTCTATTTTTCTTTCCCGTGTGATGACGCGCCCGCAATCAGGGCGTTATCTGATGGCCACTATGGTTGTGGTTATTTGCTTTTTTAGCATGTTAGACGATTATATGCGTGGCGATTTGTCCAGTACTTCAGGATGGTTGGTTTTGTTTTTGGTTGTTGGAACAGGAGCGGTACCTTTTAGGCCCAAGCAGGTACTTGTGATTTGTGCCCTTGTCATGTTCTTATACTTTATTGTTTTACAAATTTACACCTTAGATGAGGTTGCAGCAACGAAAAGCCGGACTTTTGTTATAGCAGACATTACCTATTTAGCAATCGTAAGTGCAGTGTTTTTTGTAATTAACATCGTCTTACATGAGACAAGGTTTCAGCAGTTCCGTGCGCGCAAGGAAGCGGTAGAATTACGGGAGAAATCAGAAAAACAAGCACAAGAACTTATTCGTTTAGAACGCCAAAAACGTCGTTTATTTGCCAATATTGGCCATGAATTTCAGACGCCACTTACGTTAATTTCTGGGCCAATACGAGATGCCCTTCTCGCAAATCCAGACATGCCAAAACAAGTTCGAGAAAACTTGGAACTGGCCGAAAGAAGCAGCAACGAAATTCTTCGCCTTGTTCGGGAAGTTATTGAGGTGGAAAAGTTGGATTCTGGAGAGCTTTCTTTTCTTCCGGAAGTCTTTGATTTAGTAGTTTTTATGGAAGAGGTTCTTTACTTTTTCCAGCCATTCGCAGCCCAAAAAGAGGTATTTCTATATCTTGAGCGGCAATATTCTTCACTCCCCGTTTATGCCGATAAAGCCATGATGCGCAAGGTTGTTCAAAACTTAGTGTCTAATGCCATTAAGTTCTCCAATCCAACCGGACAAGTCAAGTTGGTCTTAGATCAAGTGGTGCAGCCAAATGATTTGGAAGCCATTATAGAAGTGCAAGACCAAGGCATTGGTATTCGGCCAGAAGACCTTGACGCTATTTTTACCCGCCACTATCAAGTGGAGCGCGATAAACATTTTGGTGGTTTTGGGATTGGGCTTTCCTTTGCTCAAGAATTGGTTCAAAAGCATGGTGGGCAGTTGAGCGTAGAAAGTACTTTGGGCAAAGGGAGTACTTTTCGGGTAGTATTCCCAATCCAAACAGATAAGATCATAACATTCACACCAGATACAACGAAAGAGGAGTTACGTCAGTTTGAACAAACAGTAGAAAAGAATTTAGCGTCAGGTTCAAGTTGTAACGAAAATGCTTTGCACAAAACGAATAAACGGCACAATACAACCATTCTTTTGGTGGATGACCAACCGAGTTTAAGGGCGTACTTACGTAGATTGTTAGAGGTAGAATCAAATATTGTGGATGCAGCAGATGGGCAAGAAGCACTCGATCAGCTTAAAACGCACAAAATTGATTTGGTCATTAGTGACATCAATATGCCAAAATTAGATGGCTTCGGCTTGTTAAAAGCAATACGTGAACATGTGGATTGGCAACGTATCCCCGTGATTCTACTCACCAATCGTACCGACAAAGAGGACATTGAAACAGGTTATGCGCTCTTGGCTGATGAGTACCTTGCGAAGCCCTTCAATGGCGAAATGTTACTCCGTCGGGTAGAAAATCTGATCCATATCCGGCGAATGTTATTTGCCTCGGAGACAGAAAAAGGGCACGAAAAATCCCCGCAAGATCGGTTTATGACGATAGAAGACCAAGAGTGGTTGGAGAAGCTAAAGGGACTTATTGCATCGGAAATGGGTTCTTCCTTGATGGGTGTGGAATGGCTTGCCAGCGAAATGGCGATGAGTTCAAGAAACCTCGGACGGCGCGTGAAACAACTGACGGGCCTAACGCCAAATGGCATGGTGCGTATGATGCAAATGGAGCGTGCATCACATTTGTTAATCCATACCTCAAAAAGTGTGGTAGAAATCGCGGGCTTGGTGGGATATCAGGACGCCAAACATTTTTCCTTGGTGTTCTCACAAGTTTTTACAATGCCCCCATCTGAATATAGACGTACTAAACGGCCTGCATGAGATATTGCTCTCTGAAATTAGCCCACGCATCTTTTTCTATCTAAAGCCGATGTTTGCCAATTCACTTTCCGAGTTATTGGGTCAATCCGATTTGCCTAAATGCCGCCAAAACGAAGTGTCGGTGGAGGAGGAGTAATCTTACTCGTAAGAGGGCGTACTGTTTTCGCTTTTAGAACCATATTTCCTCCTTTCTATCAACATCCCAAGGGTAAAATAAACTAAACTGAGGAAAATAATGAAAATGATTGCCGCTTGTAAATTTCCGAAATGAACCAGAGAATGAGGTACACGCCATGTTAAACTTGGGTTTTGACGTGAAGCATACCCAAATTTATCAAGAAGTCGTTGCTGTAAGAAGAGATGATGTCTGACTTAAGAACTTAACCCATGAGGGCAGCCCCGCCGTCTTGTACTTGCTTCAGTGCCTCGATCGCATCATTTAGGAGTGCGGTTGCATCAGCATGGCCATCGGTCAGCAAGACGGCTCCGATGGAGATGGCCTTTGTAGGGAAACGCATTTCGGTAGTGAGGGCGGCCTGAATATCCCCAATCCACTCTTCTGCTTGATAATTAGAGCCGTACAAAAAGATGCCTACCATCAGTTCGCCAAATCGCTCAATCCGACCAATACTACGAATACATTTTTCGACGCCCTGCCAAAGTTCGCTTTCCCGTGCTACAATCACATCCGAGGTTAACTCGCGGCCTTCACCAATATGACTGTTGAGATAGATAAGCGCAAAAATCAATGGGCGGTTTTGGTTGCGAGCTTTGCGGATTTCATCGGAAATGATCTCTTTTCGGGGTCTTGTGGAGTGTCCCGTCCAGACGGTTGGACCAGTTTGCGGTGCAGTCGTTTTTTGGTGCTCTGTAATAACAGTAGCAATGGTTTGGGCAAATCCAGACAAGATACCCGGATGGTGTACCGAATGTGTGCTTGTGGCGTCTGCGACCAAATACCCCCACAAACCACCGTTCTTAACAAAAATTGGCGCTGCAATTAGACCAATCAGTTCCACGCGATTGGCATAATAAAGAGGCGTTTCTCCAATTTCTGAAGCGGTCAATACCGAAAGTTCGGTTTTGCTTAGGGCTTTTAGAAATGGTGTTGAACGTGGGATCTGGATATAAGGACGTATTTCCTTTTCTTCCGATAGGATGCCTTCTATGTAGGCATGGTGCTGGCCTAGACGAAGCAAAACAACGCTGTGCGCCATAGAGGCCACTTTAACCGCTTCGAGGGTATGCTTAAAGACCTGTTGAATGTCCACGGGTGTTGGGTGTGTGGGATTGTTGGAAGTTGTTTTTGGTGTTGAACCCGCTTTTGGCTCGGAAGGGGTTTCCGTCTGTAAGGCGGGATGCGGTGTAGGTTTTATAAACTCGGACTTTGGGCGGAGATTAACAAACGCCACTTCTGTAACTTTCGGTTGGGATTGCTCCGGTACTTTTTTGGGGATTGGTATAGAAACTTCTTGTGAGGAGGAAGTCGGAGGTGGGTTTTGTGATGCTTTTTGTTTGGGGCGTACATTTTCGATACCGACATCCTTAAGCGCTTCACGTTTAAATTCAGTCTTAAACCGCTGGTCATCGGCGGCTTGGGTATCCCGACGACGAATAAAACTCAAGAGGAGAAGACCCGCCATGAGAACAACCAAGATCAGTAGGATGATCGAAAAGGCCATGAAAGTATCACAATATTGATGTGGACTGGGACAATCCGCAATCTAAAATAAAATTAAGGGACGGAAGGAACAGCATTGTTATAGACCAAGATAAATCTGTGGCTTGGGGAAAACAAATTGACCGATTCTGAAAACATTAGAATTTTTTCTCCAGAGCAAACATGCTTCAGGGATTTGGTGGTGGCAATTAGTGAGTGATAATTCGTAATCCTAAATATAAATATTTTTAAGTTTTGAAATTCACCCTATTTACCGAAAAAAGTAATGGAATGTATCATTGGGTGTATGTGTTTGGCATTTGGGGTTAGGGCTATTTTGTTTGAGGCCAGAGCTACGCTCCTCTTACTTTAATTGAATGTACCTAAATCTACAAAGATTTTAGAGTTACGCTCCTCTTTGCTTTTGTGTGTACAAAAATTGCTCCCTGTAAAAAATAGGGGCGTTAGCCCCGCCATCTTCATAGAATATGGTATTGAAAGGGCAAAAACAGGGGCGTTAGCCCCGCCATCTTGATAGAATAAGGTATTGCAAGCGCAAAAAAGGGGCGTTAGCCCTGCCATCTTCGTAGAAAACGTATTACAAGCACAAAAACAGGGGCGTCAGCCCTGCCATCTTCATAGAATAAGGTATTGAAAGGGCAAAAAGCAGGGGCGTCAGCCCTGCCATCTTCATAGAAAAGATATTGCAAGGGCAAAAACAGGGGCGTTAGCCCCGCCATCTTGATAGAATAAGGTATTGAAAGCGCAAAAACAGGGGCGTCAGCCCTGCCATCTTCGTAGAAAAAAGCATTGTAATAGCGAAAACTGGAGCGAGCAAGGATAGCTTTAGCTTCTGGAAACGGGAGCTACGTTATCGGCTTGTTCAAACCCACCCCAACAACCCGACCCGCTACTTGTACGTTTTGAAATGCACCCTGCAACAAAAGATTATTGCTGTCTATAACCATAACCCAAGCCCAGACCATTAAAATCCCCTATCTAAGCCTGAAGGATTGTAGAATATAACCAGCCTTGTTATTGCGGCAATATCCAATAATCCCCTATAACCCGAAACTTAGGGTGGCTTAACGGGCTTGAAAGAAGTAGCACCTAAAAAAACATTGGTGAAGTGGTGGTAAATCCTTATATTAAGGTGCATTCATGGTGTCCTTTCCTCTATTTACCTGCAAAAAAGACAAGGGCAATCCTTAATGTAATAGGAAGACTATCAAGTGCTTGGCTCTTACACCCTCTTCCAGAAAGGCTGTCTTCAAGCTTCACAAACGCTCGGTGAATGCGGATATTGCCGCAATATTGCGGCAATACGGATGTTAGCTGAAAGGCTATGGGACAGTGCCAGCATCAACCGACAGTGCTAATTTTAACCATTTGACAGACTTAAATAATTTCTAAAACAACTGAAAAAACCGTATGATTTACATAGAACCAACAAAAAGTAAATTAGGTATTAGAATTAATACGTTAGAAATCTACACTAATGCAAAAGGTGTATTGCAAGTTGCATTTAGATACAACCCAACGGACTTAAACAAAATGGAAAATGGTTTGCAAGTCCAGTATGAAAACATTTTAGAAAATCAATTTAGAGGAAACCATTACCACTATCCTGATTTTGCAGGAGAAGAATTCTTTTTAATAAAAGGTTATGCTTTGCTTATAACTTGTGACTTGGAATCGCAAATTTTTGAACTCTATTTATTAAAAGAACGAGTTTCATATTTCATTCCTGCACTTGTTGCACATAAGGTTATCAATATTGGAAATAGGTTTGACAGTAAGGAAGAAGTAGAGTTTATAATTTCCAAGCATTACAACCATTCCATAAAGAGTTTACAAACTCCATTTGAAATACACCATAATGATTTGGAATCTGCAATTGATGAATTTGTAAACAAATTGAAGAATGAGAAACTATAATCCAAATAGTGCGAACACCCTTTTGGTAGAAACTCTCGAAGAAGAAGAATTCAGAGTATTGAGAGACGTGTGTTTATCAAATACACAATCAATAACCGCAACAGATGCGGTTATCGGTGATGATGAATTTAGTTTAAAAATTAGGCTAATCACCAATTTCAAACACTTGGACCTGTTTTGGAAATTGAATTTCAAGGAAAGTGAACAGAATTCAACAGCAATAGACGGTGAGATTATATTTTTAGAAATTGACAATACAAATGAAGTCATAAAAAAATACGACTTCCAAAAATTCAGGTTTTATAATAAAAAATTTAACTCTATCATTTCACTTAACAACGATTTTTTCGGAAACGTAAAAATATCTTACAGAGCAATAGCTGCTAACGCAGCTATTGCCAATAATGTATTGACTTTGCATAGTGGTTGTTTAAATATTCAAGGGAAATACGTTGCTTTAACGGGTGATTCGGGTGCAGGGAAATCAACTATTTTTAATCTACTTGATTCAACTTTCGATGGGACTTTGATTTGGGAAGACTTTGGATTTATAAATGTAGAAAATGCACACTTGATTAATCCTAACGAAATTTTCAATCAAATAAAATATAGAACATTGGAAACTATGTTGCCATTGTTTAAAGACCTTGAAAACATAAATACAGAATTTTTTGATGTTGATAATGCTTTCTATTCAGAAAGAAGACTGATGATAAATTTTTCTGATGTTAGAAAAACTATACAAAATTCAAACGTGCTTCGGCCAAAGGTTTTAGATGCACTCGTTATAATCACGAATAATTTAGAACTCCCATTTAGTATTACAAAAGTATCAGCAGCTAAAGCACTTAAAATATTTTCTAAGCCAATTTTCAGTAAGGCACATCAAGAGCAAATAAAGTATGCGAATGGTTCACTTGTATTAGATGATAAACTAAGCCAACTTCACAACGAGAAATTTTTAGAGCTTTTCAATACAATCAAGCATCTTATTATTTTAAACAATAACTACACCCCAATAAATCCAAATACAATACTTGACTTGATAAATGAAAATTAACGAAATAAGACATATTGCTAATTCAGAACCATTTTATGAAATACATTGGTTGATTACAAGAAGATGTTCTTTTTCGTGTTCCTATTGCCCACCTCACAGACATAATCCCAAATCTTTTCAAGCTGATAAAGAATCATTGATACGGGCAGTTGGGAAATTAGAAACACTTGTTTCAAATAACAAAATTCGCCTTAACCTAACAGGAGGTGAACCAACAATTCACCCCAATTTTAAAGACTTCATAGATACTGCATTGAACACAAACAAAGTAAAGGCAGTTCGTATAGTTACAAATTTAGCAAGCAATGAAAAAATATACAAATACTTAGCTGACAGTTCAAAAACACAAACAAAAAAAATCTATTTGGTTGCATCATTTCATTGGGAAAGTGCATCACCTGAAAGGTTTTTAAATAACGTAAGAATATTAGCAGATTCCAATGTTGAACTTCAAGTAAAAATTATGCTTGACATCAATGGTGAGGAAAAAATATCAAATGTTATAGATGGACTAAAAGAGATTAATCGGAATTATAAAAATATTGCAGTCGCAGTTCAACGGATTCGGAATACTGATAATATAGAAATTGATACAACTGAATTTGATGAAAACCATTTTGAGCAAGTCCAAAGTTGGGGAGATTTAAGAGAACTAACCTATTCAACAGAACAAGGAGCATCACTTACTCAAAGCAACAGCAATATAGACTTACTAATAAAAAATAAGCTAAACACATTTTATAAATGGAAATGCTTCACTGGCGAAAACACACTCTTTATAGACAATGACGGTAGTGTATTTTCCGCACTTTGTAAACCAGACGTTGGCAGTATTGGAAATATTTTTGATGATAACATTATTGAAATCCCCCAATTTGTTAGTTGTCCTCACAAACAATGTGAGTGTGGTTCGACAGTAAGAATTCCCAAAATTAAAACTAATGAAAATCTGTATTGTTAAAAGTAAAAGAGTTCCTGACGACCTTAATACCCCCACCGATGGTGGCAGTATTAATTTTGTTGAAATCTTAAAAGGTTTAGAAAATCATTCTTCAAATTCAATTACGGTAATCACAAGAAATGAAAAAGAAAATCTAAAGCGTTCAGAAATAGTTGTTCGGAACATTACAATTATATATTTACCCTTTACATATTCTGAATCTGATGAGGTTATGATTAGAGATTATGAAGAAGGCATTTCTTTTACTAATGCACTCAATGAACATCTAAACGAAAATTATTATGACATCCTACATACACACCATTGGACATCTGCTGTTGGACTTGTAAATATTAAATCCCATTGGGTTCACACCCCACACTTACTTGCTTTCGCAAAAATGAAATATGTAGGATTTATTTGCCCTGAATATATTTTGTTGCAAGAAAAATTAATTCTTCAAAATTGCAGTAGAATTATTGCTTTGAGTTGTGCAGAAAAAAACGACATTTTAGAAAACTACCAAATCGTTACCAACAAGATAACTGTAATTCCAAATGGTGTAAGTGATGTGTTTACTAAATCTCATTTCAAAAGAGAAGCCGAAAATGATTCGTTTATTATTTCGACAGTCGCAAGAATCACGAAACAAAAAAGATTAGAAATAATAATTCAAGCCGTGAGGAACTTGGTTGACGAGGGATTTAAAATCAAACTAAAAATAATTGGTGGCGATTATTACGACAACACTTACTTCCAATTTTTACAAGAGCAAATACTAAAATATCACATCTCCGAAAACATTGAATTTATAGGTTTTATTACTCAATTGGAACTAAGCAAAATTTATGCAGAATCAATCTTGTATGTTCAATCATCATATTACGAAAGCCAAGGTATTGCAATTATTGAAGCAATGACAACAGGACTTCCAATTGTTACAACTTATCAAGATGCTTTAGACGAATATTTTATAAATGGAGAAAATGGCTATTTCTACAATGGAGATAGTTCCGAAGAGCTAACAAAAAGTTTAAAATCATTACTAACAAATGTTGAGTTAAGAGTTAGGATTTCAAACCACAATATCAATCAATCAAAAACATTTAGTTGGCAGACCACCATAGAGAAAACTTTGATAGTTTTGAATCCCTTTGAGAAAAATCATAGAAATACTCAAATGCTAAAATTTGCCCAAGACTTGGGAGCAGAAATTAGTGAAAGTAATAACCTTGCAATCGCAGGAAGCATTGCCAAAGGCAATGCTTGGAGTGGAAGTGATGTTGACTTCATTTGTGTTAGTGATGGAGATAAAAAGGAAGACTTCTATTCTCACAAAAATGCTAACGTAAATATTCACTACATAAACATAAACAAAGTTGATAAAATTCTAACTGAATCTAATATAGGCAAGCGGACTGAATTACTGTTTGAAAATTACCTAAGTGAATATTTATGGAAAGCAATTCCATTGTTTGAAATGGATTCAAAAATTGCCTCCTTAATTCAACTAAATTCAGCATCAAGACAAACCAATGAAGTGAAAGGAATTTTGGTAAAAAAGTATCATACCCAAGCAAATTTATTCCTTTCAGAAAGCAAGCATTTGGCTAAACAAGAACATTTTATTCAATCAACAATTGAACTAAGAAAAGCGATTCTGTATTTGGTAATTTCATATAAAATTGACAAAGGTTGGATTGTTCAAGGCTCAAAGAAACGACCCGAACAATTTAAAAATCTATGTGAAACTAAAACTGACTTTGAACTATTCGACTTCTTTGTTTATGCTAACAATTTAAACTTGGAACTAACTCAAATTTTAAAATTTACGAACCTGAGACAAGACCTTCGTGTAAAATATTTAGAGTTGTTGCACCAACATTTGAGAGAAACTAAGAAAGACAAATTGAAAACCAATTTTATAGAAAATGAGATTAAGCACAATGAAAACTTGGACAACTACTATTTACAAAATCTATACAACGGATATGAAGTGGGAGCCATTTATCACATTCGACAGATTTCAGGTTTCAAAACTCACTTAAATAAAATCAGTTACCTAAAAACAAATTATCAAGAAACTATTATTGACAAATCCATTACGCATATTGACAAGCAAACATTGGACACTTGGTTGCAAGTAATGGGTTTGACAGACATTCGCAGTAGCTTAACAGACACAATAAAAATGACAGAAGATTTAATTTTGAAACATAGTGGAATCTAATAGCAACGAGAAAAGCCCATCAGCTAACAGCACCTATAAGAAATTGGCGGTTCAGTGGTTAAATGAAGCTTTGTGCTCCGTATCAAGTTTAGTGCTGGCAGACAGTTTTGTGCTTCGAAATAGCCAACTTCTTATAGCTGCAAAACGTTAGGTGCAAGCGTAGTGAACGACTCAACAACAATCAAAAGACAAAGAATTGACGACTAAAAAAGACATAATAGAAGAATTATTTCAAAAGCGTTCGGACTTCAAATACCCCGACCAAGCGGAAACAATGTCAAACTTACTTGATACTGTATCAAGCGACATCTACTCAGAAAGCCAGCGATTTGTTTTTGAATTGATTCAAAATGCAGACGATGCAGCTAAAAACACAAATAATGAGGTTCACTTTGAGTTTCAAAATGACTGCCTGATAGTTTCCCATAACGGACACCCCTTTACTCAAGAGGATATCAAAGCTCTAACAAGTGCTGGTTCAAGCACAAAAAAAGCCGACACAACAAAGACAGGATATAAGGGAATAGGGTTCAAATCCGTATTTGGAAAATCCGAACGAGTATCGATTTTTTCTGACGGATTTCAATTCCGTTTTGACAAATCAAAATTTGATACGATTCTACCTTGGCAAATAATTCCTATTTGGACAGAGCCAAGTGATTTGCCGAAAGGAATTCAAGAAAGTGTTTCAAAGAGTGATTATGCAGTTTCTACGATAATTGAAATCAAGAATGTAGAGTTACTTCAAATTGATTTGAGTGAATTGCTAAATAACGGACAGATACTTTTATTCCTCAGAAGAGTTTCAAAAATATCAGTTTCAAAAAACGGTAATCCAATTTATTCAATAGAGAAAAAAGTAGTCAAAGAAGAAACCAATTTTAACGAAGTAACTCTTTTCAAAGACGGGAAGGAAATAAGTTCTTGGATAACAAAAACATTTGGAGATATTCCTGTTCCAGCAAAAACAAAAGTGGAATTGAAACAAGATGAAAAGACTCCAAAAAAATTAAAGGATGCTGAGTTTACAGAAATATCATTTGCAGCCAAAATAGAAGGAAATAAAATTAAAGCTTTAAGAGAACGAGAAAGCTTAATATTCACATACCTCCCAACGAAAGTCAATAATTTCAAATTTCCATTTTTAGTAAATGGTAGTTTCCTTACTAACGCAGCAAGAGAAGGAATTCACGAAGACAAAATTTGGAATCAATGGCTCTTTGAACTTATTGCAGAAAAAATATTTGATTGGTTGGTCTCACTTTCAACAACCGTATACAAATTCCAAATTCTTCATTTACTGCCTCATAAATTCAACAATCAACAGAATGAATTACAAAAATCCTTTGACAATAGCTTTGCAAAACAATGCCCTACAAAGAAATTTATCATTACTGGAAATGAAAACATTAGCAAAGCGTCTGAAGTTGTTTTAGACAAGACAGGTTTATCAATTCAAAAATTTATTGACCCAAAATCCATCACCGAATTTCTTAAAACAGAGAAAAATATAACTCTTTCGGACGACTGTTTTGTAAATCCCAAAGTAGAAGAAGCTATTAAACTAAAAGCTATTGGAGTTGAAACATTTGAACTTGACAGCTTTGAAACGTTCTTTATTTCAAAATCATTTACCAGCAGACATAAAATTTCAGATAATTTTAGTTTGATAAAATATTTTAAGGAGAAATCAGATAGCGATAAGCAAGGACTTTGGTTTCAGACCTTGAAAACACTTCCGTTTATTTATGATGAGAAAGGATTACTTTATAATCCTTCTAACGGAATTTGCTTTCCGACAGGTATAAGTTCAACAGAATTGGGAGAAATTCCCATCATTCACCCAGATATTTTTGAAAAAATTCAAAATGACAAGCCAGTTTACGACTGGCTTAAAACGATTGGTGTTAAAGAACCCTCACAAATTGCATTTGTAACCAATGTCATAATTCCAAATCTCAAAAAGGAAGATTTCATTAATGCTTCTAACTTTCTTCAAATAACGCATTATCTGTTTCGCTTATATAAGGAAAATCTGCTTGACGAGGGGATGTTAGAGTGTCTTAGAGAAATTAAATTAAAAACGAAAGATTCTGAAATAACTTTTAAAGAAGCACAATTTTGTTATCTCTCTAATAAATATCAACCACAACTTAAAATTGAAGGTGTTATAAAAGATGTTTCGCTAGTATCAGAGGAATATTTGTTTTCTGGCAGCAACGAATTGGAATGGAATCTATTTTTTAAAGCACTAAAGGTTAAAGATAGAGTTGATGTTGAAACTATTAATCAAAATAACTCATTAGCTACCCTCAAACAAATTACTAATGAAATTTGGGTTGAAGAATCTAAATCAAATGCTGAGAAAAAAGGAGGATTCGGATTTGGAAGTCATAATGTTATAAGTTCAGTAAAATTGCCTTCATTTCTTAACCTGATATCGACCAATATTGAATATTCTAAGCTGTTTTGGAAAAGCATTATTTTGAATTCAAATAATCTACCAGAATTAATAGGTAATGCGGTATATAAATACGGTGTCGGTTTTGGATTTAATAGCTATAGCACTTCGGTTCAAAATTATTTTCCTTGGTTCATTAAGAATAAAAAATGTGTACCGACTTCAACTAAAGAAATCCTTAGTCCTGAAAACGTATTTATAAATACGAAAGAGATAAAAGATATTGCAGGAAACTACTTGCCCGTTTTTGATTTTGACGAACCTTTACCAGACGATTGGAAAGACCTTCTTCAATTCAAAAGTAAATTAGAACTAAGTGATTATCTTTCTATTCTTACCAAAATTGTAAAACATTCAGAAGAAGTAGAAGAAAAAGATTCAAAATTTAAGCCCCCATTAAGAAGGATTGGTTTGATTTATAACAAGCTTGCCTCAATTATACCTGATATGACAACAGAGAATAAGCAACTTATCTCTGATTGGGCATCAAGAAACAAATTACTCTCTGTAAATGGAAATTTTGAACCTGCCCTTCAATTAAAGTGGATTACTGTAGAAGGATTCTCAACGGAATCAGAAAAATTAAAGGTTATTCAACTACCTGAAAATACCGACAAGAATTCCGAGAATTTTAAGGAATTAATTTCACTATTTCAAATTCAAACGATTGACGAGTTCATTCCAGTCTTTGACAAACCAATTCCAGATAGTTCTTTAAAAAACAAGCTTGAAACGATTCTGCCCTACTATGTAGCATTGATTGAAAAGAAAAAGTTAGATGACAGCACGCAAGAGTTTGAACGAATTTATCAGTTGTTAAATAGAACAGATTTTTTTACTGCGTCTGAAATCAAACTTTCTTTCAACTTTCAATCTGAGACTTTTGATGGTCCTTCTTTGACAGTTTACAAAGGAGAAAACAAATTCTATTTTAAAGGAAAATGGAAAAGTGAGAGAACATTGTTGAGCTTGATAAAAGAACTTTCACATCTATTAGGCGTGTTCGGACTTAACGAAGAATTGCGATTTCTCTTATTGGAAACCGAGAAAAATGAAATTCACGAATGGTTAATTGAACAAGGAATTAGTTTGACCAGTATTAAGGCTGTCCTGCCATTTACAAAACCAATTTTAGTAAGTCCTGATACTAATGTCAAAGAGGAAAATCCTCACGAAAATGAATTAGCTGAACCAGTTGAAGAATATGACACAGAAGTAGAACCGAACGAACCTGAAAATTTTGACCCAATTACAACTCCTAAAAGTTTTGATATAACTAAAATTTCTGCCAAAACTAAAACTTTTACAAATGCTACAGCTAAAGCAGAAGCGAGTTACTCAAAAATCCAGAGTCAAGAAGTTCGAGAAGATGTTGGAAGATGGTGTGAGGAATTTGTTAATGAGTTTTTGATAAACCAAAAAGATAAATTCACAGAAATTACTTGGGTAAATAAGGACGGAGAAAGTGGTAAACCCTACGATTTTGAAATTGTGGAAAGCGGGAAAGTGAAATATATTGATGTAAAAGGAACTCCGTCTGGGGTCAAAGACCTCATCTATCTTTCGCCAAACGAATGGAAATTTATGTTTGACAAGAGAGAAAATTATTCGATTTATCGAGTTTATAATGCAGGAAACGATGCAAGAATTGAAATAATAGAAAACCCAAGTGGTTTATTGCAACAAGGAAAAATATTTCCAAATCCGATAACATTACAAGTATAGCACTAATTCAAACTAATGACACAAGAACTCGACAAAGACATTAGACTAGAAGCAAGGAGGACAAAAACGCCAGCACCTAACATCGGTTTGCCGCAAGCGGGGGTTCAGTGCTTCGGTTGACAGTTTTTTCGTATAATTGAAGTATGGTTTTCCAAATGAACGGTAGTGCTAAAAAGCCCCGCCTGCGGCAAGCCGAAAAACGTTAGCTGCTATAATACAAACCCGAGAAAGACAATCAGTAGTGTTACTTAACGAGTGATATTTTGTAGTTGTAGATAAACAAGTACAGATAAAGTTCGTGCATTTCGTCGCTCTTAGTACACGAGAGGGTTTTTCGGGCGAAGCGGCAAATTCGCTGGCGAAGCGTATTATTCCATCGCTCGACATGGCAAGTTTCTCCGATTTCTTTTCCAGCCATTTGATGCCTGCCAGTTTCTTTTACCGTTGAATACGCTTCCCAAAAGTCGCTAAACGATCTGCATTTTCGGTAATTTTCAGGGATCAAATTCCAAAAAGCCCGAGACCAGTCTTTTTTGAACAAAATTAAGCCCATCACCTATTAATTTACACTACCAGATTTTGAATGGAAACCAACCAAGCGAAGGTTGATTATTCTGCTCGTGAGTGACGCACTATGTGGATTTGTCGTTCATTCGCAAATAGCATCTTGTACAGGGTCATCAGCCTAATGCTCGACACCAAGTATTAAGGGCGTTCTGTCATTAGCCGTGATTGTTTAAGGTGTTCTAAAAATGAAACACCATTTTCGGTTGCCCAACTGTCTTCTTGGCCATAAACGGGGTCTCGGTATGCTTCGTCGAGGGTAATAAACCCAAAACCTTTTTGTTTTAGCTCATCAATAATTTGTCCTAAATAATCGCGGTTGATTCGGTTTGCGTGTAACATCATCACATGTTTAATGGAACGCCCTTCCAGTGTAGTACCAACAGAATCCCAATAGGACACCGTTTTGTGAATATGCCTTAGATAGGCTTGTCCTACCTCGTACCGAGCAGCCCAGTCTTTTTTTAATTCCAAGGCCATATATTGTTCATTAAACGTCCAGTCGTCCGTTCCAATGGTGACATGTGCATTGATCAAGCCTGCATCTCGAACGGCGCGGTTGCTCTCTCGTTCACGCGCTAAGGTATGGCCTTCTTGCAAGAATGGATAACGAAAATACCGCATACGTTGCTTGAGTTGGTCGGTAATCGGACGTAATGCATCATTCGTCTTCTGGATTTCTGTTAACCAAGTAGCTTCATTAAACTCGTTAAAAGACCGATGGCTATAAGTGTGGTTGCCTAACTCCACACCCGATATCCCCCATTTATATAACATGGAAGCCATTGCTGGTATCTCGGCTTCCCGCCCGATGACAAATAAGGTGGTTGGAACTTCTCGCGACTTTACAGCCTCAATGAGCTTTGTAACGGTGTCCCATCTTAGTTGGTCATCAGGGTATGAATAATAATGGGTCAGTGGCCCATCGTCTATTGTTAAGGCAATGTATTTATGGGGTTTAGGGAACGGATCAGGCTGGGGATCAGTGCAACCAGGAAGAAAGATTAAACTGCTAATAGCCCATAGGAGGCTCCCAATCAGGGAGACACACTTTGATAGGAGCCATTTTTCTGCCTTGGTCAAATACATTTCGTGTATTTTGAGTGGTGATGGGGTAGAAAGCGACGGTATTCGTATTGCACTTGTTGAAGGTACAAAAAAACAAGGTTGTGACGGGCTTTTGGATGTAAAATCACTTTCAAAAATTAAATTTTATTATCCCAGCACCTATCGTCGGTCAACAGCATTTGAAAAAACGTTTTCTTCGTATAGATTTGGCAACGCAGGCGGTCTTTAAGAAGGTAGATTGTTGCTTTATCCAAATAAAAATTTATGGCAATTTTACATCCTTTTCGGGCTTATCGGCCCACTCCCGAAGTCGCAGCAGAGGTGGCTTGTGTACCTTACGACGTGATTAATACCGCAGAAGCTCGCGCTCTTGCTTTAGGGAATCCGCTCAGTTTTTTACACATCATTCGTCCGGAAATTAACCTTCCCGAAGGAACAGACGAACACGAAGATGTGGTTTATGAGACCGGAGCAGAAAAACTTTCTGTTTGGAAGTCCATTCCCAACACCCTCCAAGAAGCGGAGCCATCGCTGTATGTTTATCGTTTGGTGATGAATGGGCGGGCGCAAACCGGAATTTTTGGGTGCGTTGCCGTTTCCGATTACGATAATGGTGTCATCTTGCGACACGAATTGACTCGTCCAGATAAAGAAGACGACCGGACAAGACACATCCTTACGCAATCAGCACACGCCGAACCCGTCATGCTAACCTTCCGCACCGATGAATCTGTGGGAGAAATGATCGCAAATGTCCAACGTTCAGAGCCGATATACGATTTTATTGCATCCGATGGCATTGCGCATACCGTTTGGAAAATGGAAAATCCAGATCAGATGGTGGAGCGCTTTCGGGAAATTCCA
Source organism: Rhodothermia bacterium (assembly GCA_017303715.1). GTDB lineage: Bacteria > Bacteroidota > Rhodothermia > Rhodothermales > UBA2364 > UBA2364. The sequence continues at coordinate 91,390 of JAFLBZ010000013.1, forward strand.
TTGCTCTATGTAGCAGATGGTCACCACCGCTGTAAAGCAGCAAGCCGTGCCGTAGAAGCGGTGAAGCCAGTGGTAGGTGCGGAAATTAACTTCTTTCCGGCAGTGCTTTTCCCGATGGATCAAATGGCCATTTTACCGTACAACCGCATCGTTTATAACATCCCGATGATGGTAACGGATTTTCTGGCGGCTTTAAAAGCCTTTAACTTGCGTGAAAATGCCTCTCCAGTGCCTGAAAAGAAGGGCGATGTTTCTGTCTTGGTCAATGGCAAATGGTATGGCATCACGTTGCCGGAAACCAAAGGAACCTCGGTGGCCGATACTTTGGACGTGGCCTTGTTAGGGGAATTTGTCTTGGAACCGTTATTGCAAATAAAAAATCCCAGAACCGACAAAAACATCAACTTTGTGGGCGGCATTCGGGGAACGGCAGAATTGGAGAAACTGGTATCGGAAGGAACTGCTCAAGTCGCCTTCTCCATGTATCCCACCCAGATCGAGGAACTCTTGGCCGTTTCCGATGCCGGTTTGCTGATGCCCCCTAAATCCACTTGGTTTGAGCCAAAACTCCGAAGTGGGCTTTTGGTACACGAATTTTAGGACATCTTAAGTCATTCATTCATAATCTATTACGAATAATAAAATGGGCAAACGATTGTTTAACTTTTCTGCAGGCCCGGGCGCATTGCCGGAAAGCGTGATGTTGGAAGTGAAAGACGAATTACCCGTTTACGGAAATACGGGTGCTTCTGTCATGGAAATCAGCCATCGGTCGGCGGCATACAAGGGCATTAACGCATCCGCGATCGAGCGCCTAAGACGGCTTCTCGGCGTTGGGGAGGAGTGGCATGTTATGTTTTTGCAAGGCGGTGCGTCTATGCAATTCTTGCAAGTTCCGATGAACTTCCTGCGTGCGGACGAAACAGCAGGGTACTTACTGACGGGCGCATGGGCTAAAAAAGCCATGAAGGAAGCCAAAGCCATTGGTAAGGTGCATGTTTATGCCTCCAGTGACGACCAAAACTTTAACTATATCCCAGACCAAGCGGGCTGGTCGCACAATGAGGCTGCACGCTACGTTCATTACACCTCCAATAATACCATTTTTGGAACAGAATTCCACTTTACGCCCGATGTAAAAGGCTTGCCCTTGGTCTGTGATGCGTCTTCAAGTTTCCTCAGCCGCCCAATAGACATGGCGTCTCATGCGCTGATCTACGCGGGTGCGCAGAAAAACATTGGTCCGGCCGGGGCAACGGCTGTATTGGTACGTGAAGAGTTCTTGCAAACCAGAAATTCAGGGGTTTCTACCATGTTGGATTATGGCACTCATGTGGCAGACCTTTATAATACGCCACCTGTTTTTGCCGTTTATATTATCGAGAAGGTGCTTAAGTGGTTGGAGGAAAAAGGCGGCCTTGCTGTTATGGAGAAAGAAAATATCGCCAAAGCAGATCAATTGTATGCAGCTTTGGAGGCTACCGATTTTTATCGCCCAACTGCAAGACCCGATAGCCGTAGCCGCATGAACGTCACCTTCCGCCTTGCGGATGAAAACTTGGAAGCAAAATTTGTGTCAGAAGCCAAGGCAAACGGCATGACCGACCTCAAAGGCCACCGTTCGGTTGGCGGGATTCGCGCCAGTATTTATAACGCCTGCCCACCTGAAGCGGTAAATGCTTTGGTGGACTTTATGCGCGAGTTTGAACGTACTAACGGGTAATGATGTACCTCCTACATATTGCGCCCTTTTCAGCTTTGGAAAGGGCGTTTTTTTGTTATAGAAAAGTACATTTTTTGTACTAAGCATATGTGTGCCTTAAGGGTTTGTCAGACAATCGCTATGATTAATTAAACCCTTCTTTGTCTCGATTTGAAGATTGAACGTCATGACCACGGCAATGGTATCAGCAGTTGTACGAAACCCCAAGTGAAGCATAGAGCTAATTTCAAACCGTAAAGCATGTGGCTACGCCGCTCATTAGCGCAGAGACAGAAAGTGTGAAAAACCAAATACTGGCTGCTCTTCAAGACGGACTCCTCAAGAACGCATAAACGTTGCTTAACGCTGGGTAAACGCTGCCCTTTAGGACGGAGAGATAAGTACAGAAAATCAAACGGCTTTAGGTCTGACCGATAACACCATAACTCATATCCGTTTTCGACAAATTCAATCACCAATCGCTGTTGTGGAAGAAGATTGCAAGACTATGCCCATAAAGTATAAATATAGGATTAACATTCACTTACACTTACCGGAATGCGATTGGCTAGGCCCCCTTCGGATGTTTCTTTGTATTTGGTATTCATGTCTAAAGCGGTTTCCCACATAGAATGAATCACATCGTCTAAGGTGACCTTGGCTTGTGCGGGATCGCTTTCCAATGCAATATTCGCAGCGGTAATAGCCTTTATAGCACCCATCGTATTCCGTTCAATACACGGGATTTGTACCAAGCCGCCAATGGGGTCGCAGGTCAGCCCCAAATGATGTTCCATTGCAATTTCGGCAGCCATCAAAACCTGATCTGGCGATCCGCCCAAGGCTTCCGTTAATCCCGCAGCTGCCATCGCCGAGGAAACCCCAATTTCTGCTTGGCAACCGCCCATTGCCGCCGAGATGGTTGCACCTTTTTTAAAAAGACTTCCGATCTCGCCCGCTGTAAGCAAAAAGCGGGTACGTCCGTCATGGGTAGCATCACAAAAACAGGCATAGTACATCAAAACCGCAGGAATAACGCCTGCAGCGCCATTGGTGGGAGCGGTGACAACGCGCCCAAAAGACGCATTTTCCTCGTTAACCGCCAAGGCAAAACACGAGACCCACTTTAGGGTACTCTGAAAAGACTTCACTTGGCCACAAATGGCATCCATCCAACGCTCGGGCGAGTCAAAAATGCGGTTTCCCAAAAGTTTTTTATTCAAATTAGCGGCCCTTCTTAAAACAGAAAGCCCGCCCGGTAACAAGCCTTCGGCATAGCAACCTTTAAAAATGCAGGCTTTCATGGTTTCCCAGATGCGGTCTAAGCCCGCTTGTGTTTCGGAAGTTGGGCGCCATGTTTTTTCATTTTCCCAAACCACTTGCGGTATCGTTCGCCCCATATTCCGACAATAGGCCAATAATTCGTCGGCACGTTCTATCGGGTGTGGAAGTGATACAAAATGTGCGGCATCGGTTTGCCCTTCTTGAACCACAAACCCACCGCCTACCGAATAATAGGTTTGCTCGAAGGATCCGCCGCCTTCCAACCATGCAATTAAGGAAAGACCATTTGGATGAAATGGTAGCGTTTCAGTTTTTCGGAAAAGAAAGTCGTTTTCATACGAGAACGGCATTTCCCGTTCGTCATCCCACAAAAAAGAGGTTCCGTATTTAAGGTCTCTAAACCGCGTTAAAATATGAATGGTGTCGCACGTTTCTGGGTCTTCCCCACAGAGTCCCAAGAGAACCGCCAAATCCGTTCCGTGCCCAATGCCCGTTTTTGCCAATGAACCAAACAACGTGCATTGAATACGGGTGGTTTGGTGGAAAAGTCCCCTTTCTTTGCAGGACTTGGTGAAAAGCTGGGCCGCTCGCCAAGGCCCCATCGTATGCGAACTGGAAGGGCCGACACCAATTTTGAAAATATCAAATACACTTATAGACTCCATAACCGCACTACAATAAAAAGTCCTAAAAAATTGTATTCGCTAAACTACGGCCTATTTGCCACCGTAACAACTGCCCATAAAAATCATCATTTCCGTTAGACTTTCATGAACCGCGTTTTTGTGTTTGACCATGAACACAAAATGTCTTATTTTAAAAAGTTCCAAATAGCAACTAAATCTTTCACTTTTAAACATAGGAGACCGACTCATGCCTTGTGGTAAGAAACGGAAGCGCCATAAAATTGCGACGCACAAACGGAAAAAGCGTCTTCGCAAAAACCGTCATAAGAAGAAGTAACGGATCTCCGTGTTCGTAATATGATCCAAAAAACTGTGAGGCGCCTCGCAGTTTTTTCTTTTTATATTGGTATTGGTTTCGGATCATTCCACCATCCGTAGCGTTTTCTTTAAAACAAAATTTGCATTCTACAACCTAATTAAGCAATAAAACGATGTCTAAAGAGCGAAACAATGGTCTGTTGGGGTTCTTGGTAGGCGGTGCTTTGGGATTGGCCGTTGGCCTGCTAATTGCCCCAGAACAAGGTGAAAAACTCCGCCGAAAAGTGGCCTATCGTGTAAAACAAGGCGCTCAACAAATTAGTACCTTGTTAGAAAACAACGAAGAAGCCGACGAATTTGAGAACCTTGCTCGGCGAGATGCACAAGAGGTTGTTGAGGTGACCACCACGGAGGCGCAACAACTCTTGGCCGAGATGGACGAGGTGATGCACTCGGCGCGTAAAGCCAAGAACGCTGTTAAGGACGCAACGCTTAACTAAACATGTCAGGATTTTGTCTGTTGATTCCTCCGGCAGAGGGCAAGGCTTCCGGTGGCACGCTGCCAAACGGATTGCCGCATCCTTTTGACGGGGGCTTTTCTATGTTGCACCAACCAAGACAAGTTCTCTATAACCAATTATGTGCAAACCTAAAACGGGCTTCAGGCTTGGACAAGTTGTTTGGGGTAAAAGGAAAGGCGCTCTTAGATGCCGTACTCGCGAATGAGGAAGTCCAGACCGGACGCTTACTCCCAGTCTTAGACCGTTATGCGCCCGGTGTTATGTATCGTGCCTTGGATTTTGCGCAGGTATTGCCTAACGTGCAGTTGGTGTTATTGGAAAATACCATCGTTTTTTCTGGATTGTTCGGATTGTTGCGCTTGGACGACTTGATCCCGCTTTATAAATTAAAAATGGAAGCAGTTTTGTGGGAATTCGGTCGTGTTTCCGCTTATTGGAAGCCCATTTTAAGCCCAATTTTGAACCGTGAAGTGGCCCATAAAACGGTTTGGGACTTGTTGCCGACCGCTCATCAGGCGGCTTGGGAGGATGGTGGAACGTATCGCTATCGTGTTCAGTGCGCATTTATGGAGGAAAAAAATGGGAATCGTAAACCCGTTTCGCATGGTGTAAAGCCACTTCGGGGCGAGTTGATTCGGTATTTGGCCGAGCATCGTATTTCAACACCAGAGGACTTGCAATTTTGGAAGCCTTCTACCGGCTTTAGAATGGATCCCGGTGCGACCAGAATCGCCTCGGAGGGCAAAAAAATGACCCTTGTTTTTGTAAAATAACCTGTTAATTCTCTATAATTCTACATGAAAAAGCCAGTCATCATCGGTATTGCCGGCGGAAGTGGTTCGGGAAAGACAACCGTTCAACGCCGCGTAATGGAAAAGTTTTCCCCCGATATAGCGGTCTTGGATCACGACTCCTATTATCGCGACTTAAGCCATTTGCCTTATGAAGAGCGGACAAAAGTCAATTTTGATCATCCAGATTCCTTAGAAACAGAATTGATGGTGCGGCATGTAGATTCGTTGATTAAAGGCTTTGCCATTGAAAAACCTACTTATGACTTTACCAACCATAGTCGGGCAAATGAGGTGGAACGGATTACCCCCAAGCCTGTTATTATTGTGGAAGGTATTTTGATTTTTGCCGAGCCGGAACTACGTAAACGTATGGATTTGCGGGTGTTTGTAGATGCTGATCCAGACATTCGGCTCATTAGACGCATACGTAGGGACATCACCGAGCGTGGCCGCCTGATTGACTCTATCTTGACCCAGTATGAACAGAGTGTGCAGCCCATGTACATGGAATTTGTTGAACCTTCCAAGCGGTTTGCAGACATTATCATTACACGAGGTGGGCATAACGAGGCGGCGATCTCGATGCTTCTGGCACACGTAGAGCAATTGGTTAGTATGGGAACGTAATAGCCGTATGTTGGATTTAATTGTTTCGCTTTTTGCAATTAAATAAACGATGGCCTTTTGAATTAAACCCATAATAAGATGTCCGCATTACCCCATGTTGCAGAAGCTGTGACCTCCGCCCTCGAACAGAAGGTAATTGAGGTGCAATTTAACGAAAATCAGGTGTTGGGGGAGGAGGCACGGAGAATCTTGGCAGAGCTGGAGGTCTTAGAAGCACAAACGGGCGAAAAACAGGAGTACCTCGATGGCCGTTTCCAAATGATGGCGGGTGGCTCGTTTGCACACAATGCTCTTACTATGCAAATTGGTGCTTTGCTACACCGTAAACTTCAAAAAAAAGGCTGCACACTCCTAAGCTCAGATCAACGGGTTTGGATTCAAGACCATCAATATGTATATCCAGATGTAACGGTTGTTTGTGGGAAACCAGTATTTGTTGATGGAACGAATATTCTGAAGAATCCGGCGATGATCGTAGAGGTATTGTCTTCCTCGACCGAGAAGAACGATTCGGGCGCAAAACGATTGGCATATTTCCAAATCCCAACACTCCAAGAATACCTTTTGGTTGCACAAAACGAAGTTCGGATAGAGCATTTTAGCCGCCAGACCGAGAAATTATGGCATTATCGTTTGTTTACATCTCCTAAAGAAGGGATACACCTGCCGTCATTAGGGGCCGAACTCTCCGTTGGAGAGGTTTTTGAGGGAATTACATTGGCGTCTGAAATCCCAAATCTGTTATAAATGTGGATTGACTTGGTTTATTCTCCGCGTTTGACTTTTTGATAAACGGCACTGCATTTTTCGATACCCGCTTCGGCAGCATGACGAATGTCTATCAAGCCCAAGGTGGTATCGGGTGGTGTACCACATTCCCCATTATACCTTAGAACACCACGATAGCAAACGGATTCAGCATCTCCTTTTTGTGCTGCAGCCTCGAAATACGCACATGCTCGAATGGTATTTTGGGTGACCTCCTTATTTCCGTTGTAGTAGAGGGTTCCGAGTCCACGCATGGCCACAACATCGCCGTGAGAAGCAGCTTCTTGGAACCATAATTCGGCCTTTTTTGGTTTGTTTAAGACTTCGGCATACAAAATACCTAAACGCCGCATGGCATCCACACTGCCTTCTTGTGCCGATTTTTCCCAACGAAGGGCAGCTTCGGCGGCTTGCCCGATCTCGTAAAGTTTTTGGCCTTCTTGTAGCAGCGTTTCGGTATGCGTAGGCTGTTGCCAAAACCAATATATTGCGACCAAACAAAGACCTGAAAATATTAAAAAAATGGCATATTTTACGCTTTTTTTTGGTGGTTTAGTGGTTTTAATACTTGTTAAAGCAGTGGCCACGTGGCCCGCATCCATAAATCGTTCTTCCGTTTTTTTTGCCAAACACGTCGCAATTAAGTTGGCCAATGCCTCTGGAGTGTCCTTTCTAATCAATCGTACATCCGGTGCGCGTTCGTTTAATACAGACTGTCGTAACGCCTCAAAAGTGTCTGCCTCAAAAGGCGTTTTTCTGGTGAGAAGCCAATAAAGCAATGTGCCCAAACTATAAAGGTCACTGGCTGTTGTGGGGGCCTTACCCAAGAATTGCTCAGGACTTGCGTATTCGGGCGTGCCTTCAAAGCCAAACATTGTTTCCGTCCGATCAGACCGAGTGGCGATGCCAAAATCCGTTAGCACCAATTGGTTTTGGGGTGTGAGAATCAAGTTTTCGGGCTTGAGGTCTCGATGAAGAATGCCTTTTTCGTGTAGAGCGGCCAAGGCCAAGGCCACTTGTTCGCCCCATGCTGCGACTTGTTGTAGGGTAAAAGGACGTTTTTGATGACTTGCATGGCGGTGCAAAGGTTCTCCTTGTACAAGCGCCATTGTCAAAAAAGGTTGATCTTCTACTTTACCAGCATCAAAAACCGTGGCAATATTGGGATGGCTCACCTGCGCCATTAATTTGGACTCTTGCTCAAAGCGTTCACAAAGAACAAGATCCGATGCAAGGTCTGGGGACAAACGTTTGAGGGCTACTGTCCGATCCAATTGCGGATCATAGGCGCGATAAACCGTTCCCATACCACCTTGGCCAATGGGTTCAAGCAGTTGATAGCGTCCAAAATGGGTTGATAAGACCGTTTTTGCCATGTACTTCTTGTACTGAATTTGGGTAATACCTGCAAAATACGTATTTTATGCCGATTCCACAGAAAGAGATCTTTTAAACTTTACTTTTTAGGGCTTATTCAGGATGCGGTTATTTGGGCTATCCATTCTTTGGTTTTTAGGACTAACGTTGGTACATGCGCAACCGCGTAAAGTGGCGAACATTTCCTTCCAGCGTCGGGATGATCAGATCGTATTGACCTATGACTTGATCGGGAAACCGAAAAGCAAATATCGGGTTGAACCTTATATTTCGCTTGATGGCGGCGTTTCGAGGCTCAAATTGACGTCTGTTGAAGGTGATACGGGGAAGGATATTTCTATAGGGATGCAAAAGCAGATGGTTTGGGACGTGTTTAAAGATTTTCCGGAAGGCATTCAGAGCGATCAAGTGGTGTTTTTGATTGAGGCTTATGAGCCGAGACCAAAGTGGATGTATGGCGCTGGCGCAACAGTCTTTGTTTCGGGTGTGGGATGGTTTTTATGGCGAATTACAACCGCATTACCAAATCCACCACCGAAACCTACTACTACTTCTCATTGAAAAATAACCTTATGAAGAAGACCTTCCTTTTCCTTTTTTGTGTTTTTTTCTGGATGATGCCAGGGCCAGTGGCTTTTTCGCAGAAAAAAATGATTGGCCAATCTCCGCTTTATGCCATTCGCATGGTTCCCGATAAGACACCTCCGGTGGTTTATTTTGTAAGCCCGAAACTCAATTTACGTGAAGCTGTTCAGGTCTTTCGTCCAGTTCTGGGGGTTCAGGGATATTTACAAGACGAGAATGTCATTACGTCCTTAAAATTAAATGGAGCAACTTTACCTGTCTCCGAGGATGGTACGTTTACGGCACAAATTCGGTTAACGAAGGGCGAAAATGTGCTTTCGATCGAAGCTATAGACTTAAAAGGTAACGTTCTTCGCGAGGCATACCCCTTAATCTTGCTGACGGATACCGAGCCTCCCGTTGTTGAATTGGCGCCTCGGCTACAATCTGGCACGCCTTTTCGAACTCATGCAGCACAATTTACCTTAACGGGACAAGTCAAAGATGAAAATGACCTCCGCCATCTGAAAGTAAATGGTGTCTCTGTTGCCATACAGGAATCGAATTTCCAAACGAGTTTTGCCTTATCAAAAGGTAAAAACGATGTAAAAGTAGAGGCTGAAGACGCCTTTGGAAACCGTTTTGAAGCAAATTATGAGATCATCGCAGAGGACTCTTCTACCAATATTGCAGCCCCTGTCATTACGCTGATTGAACCAGAATTGGAAGCAATTAGGGGAATGGGTGGGAAGGTAACGGTCAGGGGCGATTCTTTGTTGATTAAAGGTATTGCCACCGATGACCGCCAAGTAACAACGGTCTTAGTGAACGGGAAACCTGTTGCCCTTCAAGCGAATGGCTATTTTAAAACGAAATTGGCTTTATCTGAAGGCGAAAATACGGTTGTTGTTTATGCGCAAGACAATGACGGAAATTTGGCACAGCAAGCCTTTCTGGCAGATCGTCCCGCAAAGGTCTTGGGTCGCACGGGTCAGGATTATGCCTTATTGATCGCAACAGATCAGTACGACGAGTGGCAGTCTTTGAACAATCCGGGCAAAGATGCCCAGACTTTGGCAGACCTTTTGCAAAATCAGTACGGCTTCAAAACAGAGGTGCTAAAAAACCCTACAAAAGAAGCGTTCTTGCTTAAAATTCGGGAGTATATGCGCCGCTCTTTCTCTGACGGTGACCAGTTGTTTATCTTCGTTGCTGGCCACGGAAGTTTCGATGAGGTGGAACAAAGTGGGTATGTCGTAACCAAGGATTCACGGTTGTTGGATGTGGTACGAAGCAGTTATATTTCACAAAACTACCTGCGCGAGACCGTAGAAAAAATTCCTGCAAATCATGTGTTTTTGGTGATGGATGTTTGTTTTGGTGGAACTTTTGATCCCAATTTAGCTCTTGCAAGCGATCGGGGGGAAGCGCCCATCTTGCAGGCGGAAAGGGCGGCTTTCATTCAACGAGAACTGCAATTTAAAACCCGTCAGTTTCTTACATCCGGCGGAAAAGAGTATGTATCCGACGGCGCACCCGAAGGACATTCGCCTTTTACTGGAAAATTGATTGAGGCGCTAAAAAACCACAGCCAAACAGGGGACATTGTGACCATCCCACGATTGTATGGCTACTTAGAAACGCTGCATCCCAAACCTGTCTTGGGCGCGTTTGGAACCAACCAGATCAGAAGTAACTTCTTGTTTATTCCCAAAGTGGGGAATTGAGCATTAGAACTTCTTGGTTGGTTTTTTGCCAGATTTGGGATTTACATTTCTATGACCGAAGCGCTCGTTGTCATTAAACGTCGTTTAGTGGGTTTATGTCATTGTTAATAAGTGGATTATATTCTTTAGAATGGCGTGATTTCTCCCAAATACGCACTTGGTAAGTTCCCACATCATTCTCGAAAGACAAGGAAACCCTTAGGAAATTCTCCGGAGCAAGGAACAAGACGATGTAGCGAATCGTCAGGACTTCGACTCACCGCTTTTGATAGCATAAAAATTTGATCACCCATAATTTGATAAACTTAGAACGCACTTTATTTTACAACATTTGTCTCATTTACCTGTTCGATCTTTTCACCTACTATGTTTGAAAGCAAATTGGAAGTCTGTCCGCAGTTTACGGATCAGAAGGCTTTGGAAATCTTGGACTTACACTGGGATCTCTTCGGCACATTAAAGCCCTTAGACAGTTATCAGGATCAGAACTTTTTGGTTCGATGTGAGGATGGCTCTCGGTATGTGCTTAAAATTGCAAATGCAGCTACGCCCCACGAATGGTTAGACCTGCAAACCCGTGTTTTAGACCATTTGAATGCACAGACACCAACTTTACCGTTGCCCAAAAATATTCCTACACGATTTGGTGTAGAAATGGTTCAGGCTGAAGGGCATTGGTGGCGTTTGGTTTCTTTTTTGCCCGGCCAAATGCTGTCGGGGGTACCCTTTCGATCACCAAAATTACTTGAAGAAATAGGACATTTTGCCGGAACTGTGGCGCAACAACTTTACGGGTTTAAACACCATGCTGCTGCACGACCTATTCAGTGGGATTTGCAACTGGCAGCAGAGTTGGTCTCTGGCTGGGTGTCTTTTGTAGAAGATCAGTCACTCCGCAGCCTAATAGAAAAATACTTTTTTGATGCAAACGAAGACGTTAAGCGAGTTGCGCCCTTTTTGCGAAAGAGCATTATTCATGGGGATATAACGCGCTACAACCTTCTTTTGGATGATACAGGCAATCATATTCATGGCCTCATTGACTTTGGGGATGTTTGCGAATCTTGGACGGTTGGGGAATTGGCCGTGGCGCTTTTGGAAAGCGTGATGACAGGAAGCCCTTCGCCCATCGAAGATGCTTTGGTTACCGTTCGGGCGTTTCATGAGGTTTTTCCACTAACCGAAGAAGAAATTGCGGTTTTACCTTCGCTCCTCATCTTGCGTTCGTGTGCCATTGTTTGTGCCTCTGCTCGCCAATTAACCTTAGAGCCGAAGAATGTTTATGTACGCAAACAGGCAGAAATAGATCGTGTGGCATTTGAGAAATTAACGGCTTTTCCGATTCATCATTTGGTGGATCCTTTTAGGGTTGTTTGTGGGTTTTCGGCGACATCACAAGCCTTATTCGATTGGGTTACTGCGCAGAAGTCTTTTATCGCGCCCATCTCTTTACCGGCTAATGCCGCCATCCTCGATCAAAGTCCAGCCTCCGATGCCCATGATTGGGGAACGTGGCTTGACGACACCGAGCCACGGCATGGTTTTATGGTCTCGAAGTTTGGAGAAGTGCAACTCCTACTAAACGATCAGGCAAATCCAGCCGTAAATGAAGGCCAAATTGCATTGGGGAAAACGGTTATTGCACCCGCTGGAGCCTCTGTTTTTGCCGTCTGCGATGGTGAATTGAACCAGATTGAAAATGGCGTGACACTGAGGCTTGTTACGCCTGATGGAACCCCGTTATTTGTGGTCTATCGTGGTTTGAAAATGGAACGGGCAATAGGTACGGTGAAAAAAGGAGACATTTTGGGGCATGTAGAAGCACAACAGCCATTAGAATTGCAGTTAAGCACTGTTGCAAATCCACCATTTTACATTAAAAACAGTGAAAAAGCCCTTTACCTTCACCGAGTTGCTGATCCGGGTTGTTTTTTTAATACACCTCCGGAAGAAGTGACCCATTCGCGGCAAGAGGAATTGGCCGTGCGGCGTGCAAAAGTAATCCAACAAGCCCAAGAATACTATTATCAACGTCCGATGAGTTTGGTGCGTGGCTGGAAGCAATACCTGATTGGAGATGATGGAAGGGTGTATTTGGATGCCATTAATAATGTCACACATGTAGGACATAGTCATCCTAAAGTTTGGGAAGCCGCCACAAATCAACTTAAACGGTTGAATACCAATGCCCGATTTTTGTATCCCAACATTGTAGAATATGCGGAGCGATTGTTGGGTCTCTTCCCGGAGCCTTTGTGCGTCGTTTTCTTTGTTTGTACTGGAAGCGAGGCAAATGATTTGGCGCTACGGCTTGCGCGTGCATATACCGAACGCCAAGACATGATGGTCATTGATGGGGAATATCATGGCAATACCACCGCCGTAGATGAGATTAGTACCTGTTTATTAGACAATCCGTCCGCTGCAAAATCCTTACGGCCTTTTACCCATCCGCTAATCCAACCAAATACATTTCGGGGGCGGTATCACGTAGGAGAAACGGATATCGCCTTAAAATACGCCCAAGATGCACGTGAGAAATTGTCTAAGCTTCAGTCGGAAGGCCGGAATTTGGCAGGTTTTATCTCGGAATCGTTGTTGGGATCCGGGGGAGGTGTCGAGATGCCGACAGGCTACCTGCAAGAAATCTACAAAATTGTCCGTGATGCAGGTGGGGTTTGCATTGCCGACGAGGTGCAAATTGGATTTGGACGGATGGGAACACATTTTTGGGGGTTTGAGAAAGAAGGTGTATTGCCGGATATTGTGACGTTAGGTAAACCGATGGGCAATGGACACCCCATTTCTGCCGTAGTCACTACACCCGAAATCGCAGAGGCGTATAAAAGACAATACACCTATTTTAATACCTTTGCAGGGAATCCCGTCTCTTGCCAAATTGGACATGCGGTATTAGATATTCTCCAAGAAGAAGGTTTGCAAGAAAATGCGAGGAAGACAGGGCAGTATTTTAAAGATCGTCTATCACAATTAATAGATAAACACGAAAAAGTAGGAGCGGTGTATGGACACGGTTTCTACCTTGGCGTGGATATTGTCCATGATAAAGTGTCACGTAAACCCGCTAACCACGAAGCCATGTGGATTTCGGAGCGAATGCGGCAACACGGCATCATCGTCTATCCAACGGGTGATTTTTACAACATCCTAAAAATTAAACCGCCGATGTGCTTTGATGTGGGGAATGTGGACTACTTTGTGGATACATTAGACCAGATTTTAGCATCTATGCACTAAAGACATTTCGTAGATGAACTACATCTAAAAGCTACCCCGTACAGGACTTGCAGTTTAGCATGGCGATTGTTGGTTAACCCATAACGCATGTAGGTCTAAGCATCTTAGATGTGTTGGAAAATCTCACAATAAGCCTACCGACTTTTTGGAATTTTTTTTTCGTCTCTATCTATATCTACTTTAAAGAGGGCATTTTTATTGAGAGCAAAGTTCGATAATTTCTTGTAATGCAAGGCTGTGGCAATGTATCTTGGTTTTTTCTAACCCCCAAATGTTATGCCGCACCATAAAAAGTTTACGTCTTGCCCCAACTGTGGAAACAATGTCGAACAGGCAAATTTTTGTCCAAATTGTGGACAAGAAAACCATGACCTACACCTACCAGCAGGGCATTTGGTACTAGAACTTTTGGAAAATACACTCCATTTCGATACTAAACTATGGCATTCTCTAAAAGCCATCGTCACAAAGCCCGGAAAGGTTACGTTAGATTTTATTCAGGGCAAGCGGGCATACCATATCCCACCCTTTAGAATGTATGTATTTATTGCCTTCGTATTCTTCCTGCTTTCAACGATTTTCGCAGACCGTTTGGTGGAGGACGTCCAGCGGGCTACAGAGACCCAATCAACCATGCAAGCCACTGAGTCTGCAAATAAAATCCAGAAAAGAACAAAAGAACTGCCAAAAGTAGTTCAGCAAAAATTATGGGGTGAATTGGAGAAGGCTAAAAAAGAGGTGAAAACTTTTTTGCCAGCAGATCAAGAACACTTGGCCGATTTGCTTGCGACAGCGCATAAGTCGTTGATGACACATTGGCAACCCGACTCGTTGCGCTATGCCGAACTACCAGACTCCAATCGTGCTTTGATGGTAACTTCATCTGACTCGACGCATGCGCAACTGAAACGACTGATTGCCAAATCAAATGAAAACAAGATTTTGGCATCTCAAGGTGTTGTTGTGGAAACCGATTCTGTCACAATTCCACTTGTGGAGGGTAAAAAAATCGCCATTGCAAAAGCACGGGAATTGCTCCATGCTTCGGACGAGGAAATAAATTCTTTCTTGCAGGGTTATGGACTTAATCCAGACGCACTTCACCGATTTGCCCTGAAAACACAAATTAGGTGGCACGAGGCAAAAAAGAAACCAAAAGATTTGGCACATATCGCCGTAAAGCAGCTCTCATATGCGATGTTTTTTTTAATGCCGCTTTTTGCACTTCTACTAAAATTAGTGTACTTTTATCGTGGGCGGTATTATTATGAACACTTAATTTTTGCTGTGCATTTTCATAGCGTCTTGTTCCTGTTCTTAATACTTCTTTTGGGGGTAATTCTTTGGGCTGAAAATTACACTTGGACAAATACAGCCGTCGTTGTTTTATGGCTTGGTTTGCTGGTTTATGGCTTTTTTGCCTTTTATAATGTCTATGAAAAACCAATTCCGGAAAATCCTTATCCCACGGTATGGCAAGGATTTGTACGCTTGACATTTTATAAAAAAATATTGCTCATTTTGGGTTTAATATTGCTTAGTCCGGCTGTTTTTCTTTTTTTATTAATGACGGCCTTTCCATTTCTTTTTGTACTTATTGGTCAGTGGTTATTTAAGATGTTTAATCGAATTGTTACCTTCAGATTCTTGTCGAAAGAATCCAAAATAGTGACAGTTTTGGCCACATTGGGTGATCGTGAATGGATCGAAGACTTCTTTAAATATGCGGTGGTACTTTTTGTTTATGTCAATATCTTGTTGATCGCAATAACAATCGTCACGGCCATGAGTATGGGGTCTGTTCACTAATGGCGACTTTTGAGCTAAAAATAGTGCGCAATCACCATCGGAAAACAACTTCCTTACCTCGACAAGCTAAAGCATCTGTTTTAGCCGTTAGGGTAAAGCTACCTGCAAGTTTCGGTGAGGGTGATCACGCCAAAGCGGGAACCCAGTGTCCACGGTTGTAAATTCCCCAAGCCTTTCCCGTCATGGTCGTTCCAACGAAAGGCGTATTGCTGCTTTTGCTATGAATGTGTTTCGGTTGAAAGACCCAATCGGTGTTGGTGTCGAAAATGGTGAGGTTTGCCTCGGATCCAACAGCCAAGGAAGGTATCGGCAAACGAAGAATTTGACGCGGGGCGACAGTGATTTTGCGGATAGCCTGTGCTACTGTTAGTACTTTTTTTGCCAGCAATTCGCGTCCAATCAGCCCCCATGCGGTTTCCAATCCTAAAATCCCAAATGGAGCCGCAATGTATTCTACCTCTTTTTCGAACCTTGCGTGTGGTGCATGGTCGGTACAAATGACATCAATCGTTCCATCTTGTAGCCCTAATATAATGGCCTCGATGTCGGATTGGGTGCGGAGTGGCGGGTGCATTTTGGTATTGGTGTCGTAGTTTCGCCGCTCCACCTCCTCATCGGTCAGGGTGAAATGGTGTGTACAAACTTCTGCCGTTACAGGGATACCACGCGCTTTGCCCTCTCGAACCAATTCAACACCTCTTGCGGTTGAGATATGTGCTACGTGAAGCGAGCCTCCTGTGAACTCGGCCAATAAAATATCGCGGGCAATCATCACATCTTCGGCTAAGGCGGGAATACCTGATAGGCCCAGCCTTGTGGAAACGAACCCCTCGTGCATTTGCCCATGTGGGTTCAGCGTTAAGTCTTCCATATGGTTGATAATGGGTGCGTCAATCATCGCGGCATACTCCAAAGCCGTCCGCATGAGTCCACCATGTTGTACCGGAGATCCGTCGTCACTAAAGGCCACAGCCCCATTTCCCTTTAGTTCTGCCATTTCCGCCAATTCCTTGCCTGCACGGCCTTTCGAAACACAGGCAATCGGATGCACATCTACTGGCGTTTTGCGCCCTTTTTCGATGATAAAAGAGACGACATCGGCGGTATGGATAGGTGGTTGGGTATTTGGCATACACGCCACCGCCGTAAATCCACCAAAAGCAGCGGCATTACAACCCGTTTCAATGGTTTCTTTGTGTTCGAAACCCGGTTCGCGCAAGTGGACGTGCATGTCCATCCAGCCGATGGAAGCCATTTTTCCGGTTGCATCGTATTCCGGAACTTGCGGAAGGGCGGGCAATTGCAGGCCACGAGCGGCGATTTTTCCGTCTTGAATATAGAGGTCTTCGCATACCGTAGCCTCGTTTTCAAGGTCTAAAAGGGTAAGATTCCGGAAAATCATCTCTGGCGTGTTCATGTTGTTCATGTTTATAAAGTGAAGAGGGCCTCAAATCATAGAAGATTATCTGCACTTCTGGTTTTACAGATAGAAAACAAATTATATTAATAGATCTATGTTAAGCATCCAAAGCCGCCTGAACAGAACTTGTTTATGAAAATTGCCCTTATTTCAGATATACATTCCAATCTTCATGCGCTATATAAAGCCTTAGAGACCGCAGATAAAGAAGGTGTAGAAGAGGTGTATTGCCTTGGTGATATTGTGGGTTATGGTGCCGACCCCGGCCCATGTGTGGATTTGGTGATGCGTTATTGTGCCGCTGCAGTACTTGGAAACCATGACGAAGCCATCGTTTTTGGACGCGGAATGGATGTTTTACCCCAATCTGGACAGGTCGCCGCCAAACACAATCGGGAAAAACTGACGGAAACCCAATTGGAATATCTGAGGAGTTTGCCCTATATGGTGGAGGCACACAACTTTACCATCGTACATGCCGCACCTATGAACCCGCATCACTATACGCGCCTTGAATCGTATTTCGGGACTGTAGAACAATTCGAACACTTCATTACCGATTTCTGTTTTGTTGGCCATACGCACTTGCCCGCCATTATGGCGGATAAGTTGGGTGTAACCCGTGTAAGGCAGGGAAATCGCTATTTGATCAATGTGGGGAGTGTTGGCCAGCCAAGAGACAATAATCCGCGCCTTGGATTTGGGATTTTTGAGACAGATACCTTGGCTTATAACCTGATGCGCGTACCATATAATGTGGAGGGTGCTGCCGCACGAATCATTGAAGAAGGATTGCCAGAAGCGCTTGCAGACCGATTAAAGGTGGGAAAGTAAGGCTTGGAGCTTGTCTATGGGGCTTGTAAGGGTAGAAACAGCGCGATGAATATAGAGTATGTAAACGTACAAGTTTGGGACTTTTCTACTTCTATTCAAGTTCTGTAGGGACTTGTAGCTTTGTTTTCTGAAACTAACTGCTGCGGAAATTCTATAATGTTATTAAGGTAGCCTTAATAGGCATGAATTTTATAAAATACCTTATTTAGAAAATGCTGCACTTTCAACAAATAAATACAAATATTGTAAATAAAGCATCATGCTATAAGCTAATGGTGATGTCAATAAAGTAATTCAAAATACTTACGGTTATGAATAAGCTATTTATATTAGACTTGTTGCATTGGGATAAGTATAATAGACTTGTTGCATTGGGATAAGTATAATGTTTACATTAGTTTAAACGTGTATTCCTCTCAATATTAATCTATATAAAACGATGAAAGATTTTTCGATATATTCAAATGTCAAAACAGATCGTGACTT